>CAYUTR010000053.1:0-17888 GCA_964447465.1 uncultured Chryseobacterium sp. | reverse complement strand
AATTATAATCACAAATGTTGCCACTGATAACTCCGTTATCGTCAAGCTGGACGAGGAACAATCCTGTTTTGGTGCAGGAATCAAGCGTCCATGTTCCTCCTATAATTAACCTATTCAATTTTTCATCCCAATAATAATTCGAATAAATACACGCATCGCTTTCCATGAATTTCGAAAGATTCCAATAATCGTCTGCACGTTGTGTATCTGTGAATCCTACAACCAAGCGCGTTTTGTAAACTATTTTTCCATCCGCCTGATTTATACAGTAAATGTATTGTCGCGGTTCTGTGGTTGAATAGTTAACATAGAGGTAGATTCTACCATTGCGGATCAGAAACACCTTACCGTACTCTGCATCTGTTGAGTCGAGCGTTATGCTCCAACCATCCAAAAAGTTTGTAGAGTCGGTACCTACATTCCACCTCTGGATTCCTGTGATGCGTCTCTGCGTCCCATAAGTTGGATGTGTTAACCGTGTTTCAAATTGTACTGAATACTCTTCAGTACGCACTAGAGAAATGATCCGTTGCCCTAAATCCGGTGGTGCCGGTGCAATCGCAAAAGGTGCGGATACAAATTTTTCCTTCAGGCGTGTACTCAACCTGAAAATAACACGCTTACGAAAAGTTGTACTCAACATCCTCACTTCAAATACGGAGTCACTAAGAAAGACAATTGCGGCACTATCTGCTTTGAATGCCGGAACTGCCCGATCGTATGCTGCGACCTCATTCAGCAGAGTATCGTACAAATGAATCTCCAGTCCACCTTTGGACGAAATACCCCAAACCATCAGTCGATTTCCAACCAGACACGATTTCACCTTGCGAATTCCGGAATTCACTTCAATCGATGTCTTTGGTGCAGGCGAAAATGATCCGCTGATCTGCATCACCGAGACAGCAAAAATATAAAGCAGAGAATCGCGGATTGGCTTCATAACAGTACAACAAGTTATCAAATTACCCGGTAAATCAGATTACTCCTCCAACGGCGGCAACCCTAACGTCTTTCGAATGGCTTCATCCGGCGCATCATCGCTAAACCATCCGCCCTTCGCTACTGGTGCGCCCCACCCGTCAAACTCGCAATCATGAATGAATCCCAGTTCATTCATTTTCGTTGCCCATTTCTCAACAACATCGTCTTCATTTGGCAGAGGAATTGTTTGTCCCGTAATAGAAAACTTCAAATCCCTTTCAGTCTTCTCGTCTTCGTGAACTACTACTTTGTAACCGAATTTCTTAAGTTGTTCCTGTAGACCTTCTGCTTTCGATCTGTCGTTCGTATAGAAAAAGAAGTCGAGCACAAGTTCCTCCGGCGTTTCTTCCCCGAATTTGCGCATGACTTCCATTACAACAGAAGTTGCACATGACTGCACTTCATTTCCACTTTCAAACTTCTCTTCGTTCACAACCTGCTTCGCGTTCAGAATATTCTCCAGGCTCACCGCCCGATCCTGAGCGATACTGTAACAACTAAAGTCGCATTCATAATACCAACCAACATTCTTCATTTCGCTGTACCACTTTTTTATGGTCTCCTCATCATTAGTAATCCAATCCGATTTACCATATACCCGAGTGCAATCACACTTACGACCAGTTGCGTCGACTTCACCTTCATAGTTCATCTTTTCAAGTTCTTCAACGAATTCCTCTCCCTTCAAATCATTCAGGCAGTAGTATAAATATTCGAGGCGTACAGGATTCGATTTACCAATACAGTCTCTGTGCATTTTGGCGAGGTCACCAAAGATGTCTCGTTGGAAATTTCCATTTGTTTTCATCACGATGCTTTTTTAAGGTTCATTTTTTCCAATCTCGCTTCAATCGCCCACTTCGATCTTCCCATTTCCGCAGCGATTTCCGGAATGCTTCTTCCACTTTCATATTTCTGTTTCAATTCTAATTCGAGTTCAGCTGTCCATGATGCGAATGCATTCTTGTTGATCTTGCGAGCTTCTTCTACATGCTGCACGGGTGGTTTGGTGGTCATTCCTTTAGGAAGATATTTCTCTTGCATCTTTCTTTTTAACTCTTCAACTCTTGGTGAAGAACGATATCTGTGATCATGCCGATTTCCATAGTAGGATTCCTGTTTTCGCTCCATGTAGCGCTCCCATTCCCTTTCTTCCATTTCTATTTCGAACAATTCATCGTCGTCATCATCGCTACCTATCAGTTGATAGTGTTTTGTCAGACCGAGCCCCTCGACTACGCTCGGGACAGGCTGCGCCGAGGGCGACAATGCCGGAGTCATCCCGAGCGGAGCCGAGGGGCCAATATTCTCCGTCACCTCAAACGCCTTCGGCAACATCTCTCTCTCCACAATAATCTTCACCCTCGCACGCGTTGCTGCAACGTAAAGCAGATTGATTTCCTCCGTCAGCTTCGCAATATCAATCGCCTCTTTCTTCTTCGGATCAGTTTTCAGGCGAATGATCGTATCCTCTTTGATAAAATCACTCACCAGTTCAATCTGATCGTACTCCAATCCTTTGCAACGATGCACCGTCGAGAAAATTACTTCCGCATCTTCTCGCTTTTCATTTTCAACGTGCAGCGCTTTGATCTTCGCAAGAATTCCCGGTATCTTGTCGCCGTACTGCTCCACGATCTCCACCATCATTCCCAATTGCGGATCTCCGGTCTTCTCAATGTATTGGCCAAGATCATCCAAATCCTTCATCGACTTAATCAATCGATCACGAATCCGACCATGCTGACCGATGTGCAGATTGAGTACATCGTACAATGAAGTTCCATCTTCCGCATACGTGTACGAATTGATATTGCCCTCGAAATAAATCTTCTTCACGTTCTTCGTTTCGGTTACATACTCAATCGCTTTGAGCAACAAACCAAGATTTGTCCGCGCCAGTATCGCTTTGAATTTTATCTCGGTGAACTTTCCTGCGCCAATAATCTGCACCACAGCGCTGGAGTTATCCTTGTCAGACTGAGCGGAGTCGAAGGTTGACGAAGAAGAGAGCGGGGCTTTGTCAGACTGAGCCCTTCGACTATCGCTCAGGACAGGCTCGCCGAAGGGTGACGAAGAGAGATGCTCCTTATACTTCAACACCTCCATCGCCAACCTCGCCACATTCTCCCCAAACCGAAAACTCGTGCTGAGATTGTACGTCATGTAATCCGCTTTCTCCAGCGAGTTCACCGCAAACCGCCAACCATAAATCTGCTGGTGACGATCGCCGACAATCACTTTTGTTGCATCCTGGTTGAAGAACACATCCAGCATCGCCGGAGACGCATCCTGACCCTCATCAAACAGAATATAATCGTATTTCATTTTTGGCGATAACAACTGAAATTTCTTCAGGTAATAATCGTGCGTCACTTCAATCTCACGACTATTCATCATGCGAAGAAATTCTGCAGTGTATTTCTGAAGAAGCGCATAGTTCGCATTCACAAACGATTTTACTTTCACCTCCGTTAAGGTTGTGCGATAATCCAGCTCTTCCAGTTTCATCGCGTCACTGTTGCAGTAATATGCTGCGAAACGTAAAACGTGATTGGCGAGAATGTATTCCGCGTGACGTTCACCAAGTCGGTGCATTTTCAGAATATCGACAAGCTCAGTATTCCGATAACCGGCTACGCGAACTTTGTAGCTAAACCGAATCACGGTGTATTTGTACGCGAGTGAATGCGCCGTCTCCACACGCACATTCGTCAGGCCGAGTTTCTCAAACTTCTTCGCTGCTTCCAGCTTCACCGACTTATTAAACGCGAGATAGAGAATTTTACTTTTCTTCGGTCGCGTTCGTGCGTACTCAATAACGGTTGTTGTTTTTCCTGATCCGGCTACCGCGTTAATGCGGATGTTGCCTGTTGATGCGATGATCGCCTTTTGTTCGTCTGTCCATTTCATAACCTTGCATATTTTCAAATTTCATTTTGCAATTCTATGAAAAGAAAAATATCTAAGGCGTTTACAAACGTTTAAGATCGGCTACGTTGAAAACTCTGTGGCTGTCTGCGACGCTCTACACGGCGGCGCGGCGGGACGGAGAAATTTGTGAAGAACAAATTGGAGGCCTTGAGCGATACCCACGAGTCACGGCATACGTTAACCCAGAAATCGCTTTAGCGATTCGCCGTTTCTCGTGGGCCTAGAATACAAAGTACGTCGCCGTTTCTCCGTGTCGCCGTGTAGAGCGCCGCAGGCACACAAAGAATTACAAAGCAGATCGAAGTACTTGATAGATGCGAACCATCGCTAACGTATCCAGCGTACAATACTCCCTTAACGCATCCAACTTCTCCGCGTCGCCGTGTAAAGCGCCGCAGGCACACAAAGGATTACAAAGCAGATCGAAGTACTTGATAAATCCTCACCATCGCCAGCGTGTCCAGCGTACAATACTCCCGCAACGCATCCAGTTTCTCCGCTCTCGCGAACAAATCTGTTTCCCGTTCGAGCCCATCATACACCGCCATCGCATGATTTCCATTCTTGATCGCGATGTCATCGTAAGTAAGATCAGGAGCCAACGCCGGCAAAACATACTTCAACGAAATCGATCCCATCATTTTCGGCGAGTGATACCATCCTTCTGAGAACGGACGCATCAGATCGGCCATTCTTGAAACACGCTGATCAATGTCTACAGCGAATTCAGGAAATGCTTTGCGCATCAGTTTCAGCACCTGATTTTCTGCACTCACATCATACGCCAGAATCTTACAAGTTCCTTCTGTCGCCTTGAGAAAGTCAATCATGAATTCTCTGCGCGGATCTGTTCCCGGTTCAACGATGAACACATGTTGCGTTAACGTTCCATCCGGATGCAAATGATGTGCTGAGTATCCAAACGGCAACTGCATGAACGGAGATGTTCCTTCGTAGCGCGGAATCGCCGGTTGAAAATTTTCTATGTCAACGAAAAGCAATTCTTCTCCAAGCGAATGAATAAAACTTTTCAGACTCTCTTTGTCGATGTGAACTTTATCCTGCTTTGCTGTGCGAACTTGTAACGTCGTCATCTTCGGCAGTTCACCGATTTCATTCGCCGGAAGATTTCTGTAATCCGTTATGCCGGAATCATACAATCGTCCTTGCTCTGCTTTCGGAATTCCCGCGAGCTGAAATGTGCTGTATTCTTCTTTTATCTTCCAGCACTGTCCACGAAAATCACATTCATAAGGAACAAAACATTTTCCCCCGATTGGTATTTCAGGTGCTTGTGGCAATCCGAGAATAAGTTTCTGTTCTTCTGCGGTCTGAATTAAACCTGCTTCCAGCGCGAGTGCATCTTCTGTTACGTCAACCTTGTGAAACAATTGTTCCAGATTCAGTCCTCCTCTTCTCTTATAATATTGATGCAGGTGAACAAGAGAAACAGATTTCACAGGAACTCCTGCTCCACGCGCTACCGCAAATTGTAACGCAGCATCTGTTACGTTGTGCGGAGAAACACGCAATCCGCTTTTCACTTCGTACATGTCCCAGGATTCTCCATCGCGAACGAGAATGTCGATCATCACGAGAATTTCATTGTAGATGAACGTCGCTTCGTAAATCACGTTCACTCCACTCTGCATATATTCCTGCGTACGCACAACAGCTTCCATCGATCGCGACTGACTCGTTGTTCCCGGAACGCGCGGACCACTTCCTGCACTTGCATCTTCTCCATCTGGAAATAATTTTCGCGCGAGAATGCCAACATCATTTCCTCTGCGCATGATCGCCAACCGTTCCGGTGGCATTGGATCGCGCAGATGCGGGTAGTACTTATATAAGAACAGGGCTTTGGGACATTGCTGTCCGCGGAGGAAAGAAGTCTTTGATAACAAATGGCTCAACGGTTGCAAAGATAGCGACGGTTTGCCTGCGAACGCTGCGCGGGCTTTACACGGCGACGCGGCGAAACGGAGCCCGTTGTTTTCTAGCTATGCCCACGAGAAACGGTCCCGATAGCTATCGGGACTAAAGCGATCTCGATGCGTGTTATCTGAAGGCACAATGAAACAGCACGTTCAGCAGGAGACCTTAATAATGAAACCGGTAACAACAACAGAGATCGCTTTAGCGATCCGCTGCGCCGCGTGGGTTTAGAATACAAAGTACTTCTCCGTTTCGCCGCGCCGCCGTGTAGAGCAAGCTTGTCCTGAGCGTAGTCGAAGGGCAGGCATCCAGAATCTTGTTTTTAGCCGAAATTGAGCGTGATTATAAATGTTTCAATATATTTTGAAAGTTCAATAATCTTCCTACCTTTGGTATAGAGTTAGTTCTTAAAGCAACAAAACTTAAAGTCATGCGTAACACAATCCTCTTTATCCTCGGTCTTCTCCTCGCAACCTGGTTTGCAGTAATCGGACTGGTTTGGTATTACCTCGTCGCGCTTTACCTCGCTTATCCATTTGGTTTGTTAGCGCTTGTTTGTTGGCTTATCATACGCAAAGACGGAAAATGGAGAAACCGTTTCATTCCGATCATCCTGATAATCGGTTTGACTGCTTCACTTTCCGTTTTGGTCTATTTGCTCTACTTCTGTTAATACATAACTTAATAGCGAACAGCCATGAAAACTGCAACCAAACACTGGTATCCAAAGGCAAAAGCCAATCAGGAACCAACTCCATGGTGGTACTACGGCCGCGCGATTTACGTAAGCCGCCACGACTATCGCAAAATCTTCCTCAACTTTCTCGCTGTCGGCGTTCCGATTGGCGTTACCGGACTTCTGCTCGATGAGCCCTGGTTTCTCTATCCCGCATATATCTTAATGTATGTGGGATTCGCACTTCTCTTCTACTCTTTGTTCGGATTGTATCGTCAGTATGGACATCCTGCGAAAAAATACTTCCGAAAACTTCTCGACAAAGCAGATGTTAAAGGAAACATTCAACTCGCCGACATTCACATCGGAACATATCGTCACACGTATCAGTTCGCGAATCAACTTCCTGAAGCAACAGTACACAGTATCGATTGCTGGGCCGATGGTTTCAGCAGCGAAGAAGCCATCAGCGATGTGCGCAGTCTCGAACCTGCCCCGATTCACGAACCACGCATCAAGGCCTACAAAATCAAAAACTTTGAAATTCCGTTGGAAGATTCAAGTTGTGACGTAGTTGTCTTCGGATTCGGATCTCACGAAATTCCTCCCGGAGAAGAACGCATGAAGATTTTCACCGAAGCAAAACGTATTCTCAAACCAGAAGGTAAAATTCTGCTCTTCGAACACGGAATCGATTTTGAGAACTACCTCATCTTCGGTCCGGTGATTTACCACGTGACCAAACACAGCGAATGGATGGAATTTTTCCGCGGGATGTTCAGTGATGTAAAGGACGATCGTCTCTACGCGGTTGATATGATCACGGCAAAAAAATAATTAACCACATAGAAAGATAGAAAAGCGTTAGGTGTTAAGCGCGACGTCTTAAGACGTCCGACATAGGACACAATAGAGACGCGAACCCTATGTGTACTATGACGGATGCGCTGGCGCATCACGCTTAGAAAACAAAGGTCTATCCTACTATGATCCTATGTGGTAAAATTTCACTCCCATGAACAGCAAGTCATATGATGTGATAGTAGTCGGTGCCGGAATCAGCGGACTCGGTGCTGCACTCAAACTCCAAGATACAGGAATGAAAGTTCTCGTTCTCGAAAAAGAAAACCGCGTCGGAGGCAGAGTTTCTACAGATCGCATTGACGATTTTGTGATCGATGGAGGCGCTACACTTTTCGGTGGACGATTCAAGCACATGAAAGGTTTGATGAAACGTCTCCATCTTGAAGAATATGCGGAAGAAGTTGATTTCTCTTTTGAGCTGCATGACGGGAAAACGAAAAAGAAAATTCGTCGCGCGAGAATTGATGATGTACTGTTCAATCCTAAACTCCCGTGGAGAGCAAAGTGGGCCTTGTTGAAGTTTGGATTGCACCTTCTATGGAACGGCAGAAAACTTGCTCACGGCAACACCATGGCTGTGGAAAAACTGGACGACATGAGTGTGGAGGAATACTTCGACAAGATTGGCGGCAAAGAAGTTCTCGATCACTTCCTGCTTCCCGGATTGAATGGTCCGCTCGGTGGAAATCTCCGCAAGGATTCCCGTGTAATTCTCTTTCAGACATTCTGGAATATTCTACTCATGCCTACATGGGCAGTGCGTGGTGGCATGGATAGAATTACTGAAGCGATGAGGAAAGAGCTGAATGTGAAGACTGGCGCAGAAGTTACAAGTGTCGACTTCTCGACGGAGTCTATACCGAGCGTAGTCGAGGTGCTCGAAGTGACAAACGTCGTGACTTCGAGCGCGGACTTTGTCAGCTCGAGCGTAGTCGAGAGCCCGACAAAGTCTCACATTGATTGTCACGTGCGCCTTTCGTCAGGTGAATTCCTAAGCGCAAAAAAAGTCATCATCGCTCTTCCCGGACACCTCGTCCCAAAAATCTGCAAACAGCTTCCTTCGGAGGTAAAGAAATTACTTAGCGAAACAACTTACGGAATCATGCACAATGCACACGTCATGCTCAGTCGCGAACCGGAAACAAGATGCGCAGCAGTTGGTGTTCACGAAAGTGTAGATTGCGGTTACGAAATTGAAGTGGAACACAATCGTGCGAAAGAATTGTGCGGCGAAGGAAAAGGACTCGTCTCTATTTTCATGTGGGATGAGAAAAACAGAATCATCACCAACAAATCGGACGAAGAAATAAAACAGCGTGCAGAGGAAATTATACGTGCACGATTTCCGGAATGCGCGAATGCCATTATCGGAACGCACATCATTCGTTGGAAACCCGCCATTGGACATCTCCCTCCTGGAAGACTCACCCAAATGTGCAAGCTCAGAAGACAAATGAAAGAGTGGGATTTACCGGTACAGTTGTGTGGAGATTATCTCGATGGAATCGCGAGTGAAAGCGCGTTGGCGACGGGAGTGCAAGCAGCAGAGAATATTCTCAATCGTTAGTATTTCAACCGCGAATCCCGATAACTATCGGGATTCGCGGTCAAATTATCATCTGCACTTTTAGCCACAAAAAAAAACGGCCCGAAATTTCTTCCGACCCGGTTTCTTCTTTGGTTTGTTGAAGTTGTCTAGTTCGACACTGTTTCAATCAAACCCATGTACGTTGATTTTCTGACTTCGAGCGATTGCGAATACCTGAGGATCGAATCGACTACGCCTTGTGAAACATCAAACCTGAATTCTTCTTCCACGAAATTCATCAACTCTTCAGGTTTAACACTTAAATCAGAATGTGAGAGAGTAAAAGTTTTTGCCATGCTTAGCTGTTGTTTCTTGTCAAACGCTGTGCATCCACAGATTATTGTGAGGTAGCCGTAGAATTCATTTTTGCCGCTGATTTCGCTGATGACGCTGATGACGCTGATGACGCTGATGACGCTGATGACGCTGATTTAAACCAAAAAATAATTCCTTTGTCCAAGTAGTGCTAAAGAAATTATAAAAAAAATCTGCGTAATCTGCGAAATCTGCGGCTAAAGTGCCAGAGGCGCAATGACTCCAATGCGGGTACATGGCTGATTTTCGATCAAAAAAGAATTCCTTTAACCATTGCTGGCTAAAGGAATTTTAAAAATCTGCGAAATCAGCGAAATCAGCGGCCAAAGCGCCCTCGGGCGCAACTAGCGCATCACGGGTACGAGCTCTTTCTTATCGACCATCTTGCGTAGATTGATAAGCGCATAACGCATCCGGCCCAATGCCGTGTTGATGCTCACATTCGTGAAATCAGCGATTTCCTTGAAACTCATGTCCATGTAATGGCGCATGATCAATACTTCCCGTTGTTCCTGCGGCAGTTTTTCAACCATTTTCCGCATGTCGGAGCGCAGCTGACCCTTCACCATTCTGTCTTCTACGTTCCCCTGACGGAGTACGAGAACATCAAAAATGTCGAAGTCTTCGCCAGCATCCACAATTGGCATTCTTTTCTGACGTCTAAAGTGGTCAATTACAAGGTTATGCGCTATACGCAACACCCACGGAAGGAATTTTCCTTCGTCGTTGTACGACCCTCTTTTTAACGTCTGGATCACCTTAATAAACGTGTCCTGGAATACGTCTTCCGCAAGATGACGATCGCGAACAACCATCATAACGTATGAAAACACTCTTTTTTGGTGGCGACTGATGAGCTGCTTGAGACAAGCTTCATCCCCGGCGATGTACAGATCGACCAGTTCCTGGTCCTGCATTTGGTCGTAACGCATGTTTCCTCCTTTTTGGTTTTCGGCAATTAGTGCAAGTGAAAACGTAGAAGTTTATGCGATAGACTGATCTGTTTTTAGTTAGCAGAATTTAACTGCCGGGTTTGACAATAATACTAAGGTACTCGTTTAACGCAGGATTCTTACAAATGTTGTGTTAAAAAGCACACAACCATCTAAAACTTCGAACGTCTAAGACAAATATACTGTACACAGCCTATTTGTCAAAGTCTATGCCGTAATTTTGCAGTCCCTTTGAAAGACCCGGTGGACGACGCAGAATATCACAATCCCAAGAAGTACATTTTTATCAAGGGTGCACGCATGCACAACCTTAAAAACGTGGATTTAGCCATTCCGCGGAATAAGTTTGTCGTGATCACTGGTCTTTCGGGCTCCGGAAAATCTTCTTTAGCGTTCGATACTTTATATGCAGAAGGCCAAAGAAGGTACGTGGAAAGCCTTTCGGCTTATGCCCGACAGTTCCTGGGCCGAATCGAAAAACCGGCGGTCGAGTACATTAAAGGTATTTCGCCCGCAGTTGCGATTGAACAGAAGGTCAACACACGCAATCCTCGTTCAACCGTTGGAACTTCTACCGAGATCTACGATTACCTGAAATTGCTTTTCGCCAGAATCGGTAAAACATATTCTCCGGTTTCCGGGAAGATTGTAAAACGCGATACTGTTTCTGATGTAACAGATTACGTGCTCTCGCTTCCGGTCGACACGAAAGTTCTGCTCCTAGCTCCTATTCATGTTACTAAAGGAAAGAAACTCGGAGAAATGCTTCGTTTGTTGCTGCAGCAGGGATTTACACGGATACTATATAAGAATGAAATTCTCCGACTGAACGAAATCAATGTTTCTTCACTTTCCGAGAAAGAAGAAGTTTGCATTGTGATCGATCGTTTGGTGGTGCAGCATAACGACGAAGAACTCAGTGGGCGCGTGGCAGATTCTGTCCAAACTGCATTTTATGAAGGCGAAGGCGATTGTTTCATTCAGATTCTCCGCGATGAAATTTTGTCAGACCGAGCGGAGTCGAGGGCTGAAGAAAAGAAGAAACCAGCTGCTAAAACAAAGACAGCTGCTAAGAAAAAAGAAAGCAATCCTGATCGCGTAGAGTTTTCCAATCGCTTTGAAGCAGATGGAATGGTGTTCGAAGAACCGAACGTGCATTTCTTCAGCTTCAACAATCCAGTTGGCGCGTGCAAGACCTGCGAAGGATTCGGCAGCGTTATCGGAATTGATCCGGATCTCGTGATTCCAAATCGACAGTTGTCTGTTTTTGCAGATGCTGTTGCCTGCTGGAAAGGCGAAAAGATGAGCGAGTGGAAAGACAAGCTCGTCATGGCCGCATACAAGTTTGATTTCCCGATTCACAAACCAATTTCAGAACTCACCAAAGCACAACAGAATCTGCTCTGGACTGGCAACAAATATTTCAACGGCCTCAACGACTTCTTCAAGTTCGTAGAAAGTCAGAGTTATAAAATTCAGTACCGCGTGATGCTTTCTCGTTATCGTGGAAAGACTTCGTGTCCTGATTGTCGCGGAACACGTTTAAGAAAAGATGCGAACTACGTTAAGGTTGCGGATCATTCTATGACCGATGTTGTGCTCATGCAGGTGAAAGATGCGCATCCGTTCTTTCAGACAATAAAACTGAATGAACACGATGCGGTTGTTGGAAAACGTTTGCTAACGGAAATCACGACACGTCTCGGATTTTTGTGCGATGTTGGTTTAGGTTATCTCACACTGAATCGTTTATCGTCTTCACTTTCGGGTGGAGAATCGCAACGTATCAATCTCGCTACTTCATTAGGAAGTTCGCTTGTTGGTTCCATGTACATTCTGGATGAACCAAGTATCGGCCTGCATCCGAAAGACACAGAACGATTGATTCGTGTTCTTCTTGCTTTGCGCGATATCGGCAACACAGTTATTGTTGTTGAGCACGACGAAGAAATTATGCGAGCGAGTGATGCAATGGTCGACATGGGCCCAATGGCCGGTTCACTTGGCGGAGAAGTTGTTTTCACTGGAACTGTAGAGGATCTTTTAAGTTCAGATAGTCTCACCGCGAAATATTTAACCGGTCGCGAAGAAATTGCTGTTCCCGCAAAACGCAGAAAGTGGAAACACTTCATCGAGGTTCGCGCAGCAAGTGAAAACAATCTGCGTTCATTGAACGTGAAGTTTCCACTCGACGTAATGACCGTTGTTACCGGCGTGAGTGGTTCAGGAAAATCGACTCTCGTTAAAAAGATTCTCTATCCCGCTTTCCAGAAACAACTCGGCGGTTACGGCGAACAAACCGGTCGCTTCGAAGGATTGAAAGGCGATTACGCACACGTTACTGCCGTTGAATTTGTCGATCAAAATCCTATCGGAAAATCATCGCGATCAAATCCGGTAACATATGTGAAAGCCTACGACGAGATCCGCGCTTTGTATGCCGACCAACCAATGTCAAAGACGCGGGCGTACAAACCGTCGCACTTCTCCTTTAACGTCGATGGTGGTCGCTGCGAAATTTGCGAAGGCGAAGGCGAAGTGGTTGTTGAAATGCAGTTCATGGCCGATGTACACTTGTTGTGCGAAGCCTGCAAAGGCAAACGATTCAAAGAAGAAACGCTCGAAGTAGAATATCGCGGAAAAAATATTTACGACATTCTCACGCTTACCGTTGAAGACGCAATTACCTTCTTCTCCGGCGATACAACGAATGCAGGTAAGAAAATTGTGAATCGTTTGCAGCCATTGCTCGACACCGGTCTCGGTTACGTACAACTCGGACAATCCTCGAGCACACTTTCCGGAGGAGAAGCGCAACGTATCAAGCTTGCTTCCTTCCTCGGAATGGGCAACAACCAACCTCCTACTCTTTTCATCTTCGATGAGCCAACCACCGGTTTGCACTTTCACGATATCAAAACATTGTTGAAAGCTTTCGAAGCGTTGATTGTGCAAGGACATTCCATCGTCATCATCGAACACAATCCAGATGTAATAAAATGCGCGGATTGGATTATTGACCTTGGACCAGAAGGCGGCGACGGTGGTGGATCAGTTGTCTTCGAAGGAACACCAGAAGAAATTGGGAAGAGCAAGACTTCGGTGACCGGAAAGTATATCAAGGATAAACTGAAGAAGATTTCTGCTTCCAAAGTCAGCTAGACTGATGATGGAATGATCGGATAATAAGTTTGTGTACAAAATCACTAACTTCAAAACCCCTATCTGTATCATAGCATCTAATCATCACAAATCTAATCATCGTCGCACCAGGTGAACTCCTCGTTCCGATATCTCTCCCCCTGGCTCCTCGTTGCAACTGCAATCTGGTTCGGTGTTTTCTTCTTCGCATTTCCCGATCCTGGCAAAATATTTTCTGAATACGGAATTCTGATTCTCGTAGGATTCGTTGGCGCAATAGTCGGAAACATCACCGCGATTGGTGGTGGAATCGTTTTCATTCCGGTCCTGATGTTCGTTTATCACGTCGATCCTGTAAAAGCGTTAAAGCTTGCTTTCGTAAGTCAGGCAATCGGTATGACCAGCGGAGCTTCAGGATGGTTGCAGCGTAAAGAAGTTCCGCTCAAACTGCTCAAGTGGACGATACCATCATTACTGATCGGTACAGCGATTTCCACTTTTGTTTTGCATCCATCTCCGCTTATTGTAAAAACACTGTTCGGACCAATTTCACTACTCGTCGGTGTTCTTACTCTCATTACAATGAAAAGAAAAGGAACACTTGACACGCTGCCGCAGAGTGCTATGATTCCCGTGTTCCTCATTTCGGTTGTTGGCGGACTTATCACCGGATGGGTTGCAATCGGTGAAGGTGAAATCATCGCAGCGTTCTGCATGCTCGTATATGGACTGAATACCAACAAATCAATCGGACTTGGTGTTGTACTGCTCTCGGTGAATTCTATTGCTCTCGCATTAGTACACGGTCTATACTATGGTGGTGTTCCGTGGGAAATGGCAATTTTTACCATGCTCGGTTGTTTGTGGGGTGGACGTATGGGTCCATATCTTGCATTAAAGATGCCGAAGTTCAACTTAAAACGTGTTTTCGCTTATGTGGCTGTGCTCGACGGACTCTTCATCATTTTCCAGGTTTCAAAAAAATATTTCCTTGAATAAATATGGCGCTAAAAAATAAGATTGCCTCAGGCGATAATGACATCGGTTTCGGTAAATCCGCAAATTCAACTCGTAACCTGAACAAAGACGGTACGTTCAATGTGGAACGTATTGGAGAACCACGTTTTCGTCATTATGAAATCTATCACCGGCTGATCACCATGTCGTGGACAAAGTTCATGTCCCTGATTTTCGCAAGTTACCTTCTGGTCAACTTTCTGTTTGCCTTGATGTATTACTTCATGGGAGCCGAACGACTGTCAATGGATACCTCGCATATGCATGAGGGTGAAAAGTTCATGCAGTCGTTTTTCTTCAGCTCCCAAACGTTAACCACCCTTGGTTACGGACGCATCGCACCTGTTGGCGCACTCGCAAGCAGTATCTCTGCTCTTGAAGCGATGATCGGACTACTTGGTTTTGCTCTTGCAACCGGATTACTCTATGGACGATTTTCACGTCCGCACGCACGTCTTCTATACAGTGAAAATGCGGTTGTTGCCCCGTACCGCGAGATCACCGGCCTGATGTTCCGACTTACCAATCTGCGTCGCAGTCAGCTGATCGAAGTGGAAGTAGAAGTCAACATCGGCTATACAGAAATTGGCGGAAAGACACGTTCTTTCCATCAGCTTCCACTCGAAAGAAAGAAGATTCCGCTGTTCCCTACAAGTTGGACCATTGTACATCCGATTGACGAAAGCAGTCCACTCTACGGAAAAACTTCTGCAGAGCTCGAGGAAATGAAAATGGAAATTTTCGTTTTGCTGAAAGCATTTGATGACACGTTCTCACAAACGGTGTACTCGCGAACATCGTATCGCGCTTCTGAAATTGTTGTTGGTGCGAAATTTCTTCCGATGTTCTCAGTGTTGGAAAACGGTAAAACGTTGCTGGATCTGCGGTTGATTAGTACAATAGAGAAAGTTGAGCTTCCACAATTGGCCACAGCGAAAGAACTTTCCTAATTCTTAGCGTGCCTTTGCGCCGAGCTTGTCCTGAGCCTGTCGAAGGGCGTCTTTGCGGTTGAATTTTGAATGATCGAGATAACAACTAACTGGCCAATTTTTCTTCGCGCGAAAATTGCATCTCAAAAAGTCGCTTATACGGCCCATCCTTCTTCAACAACTCATCGTGCGATCCTGATTCCGCAATCTCACCGTGATCTATCACAATAATATTTGTCGCATTCTGAATCGTCGCCAAACGATGCGCTATGATCACCGATGTTCTTCCTTTCGTCAGAACTTCCGTCGCACGCTGAATGAGAATTTCAGACTCCGTGTCAATTGATGATGTTGCTTCATCCAACACAAGTATCCGCGGATTGTACACGTACACGCGAATGAATGCAATCAGCTGACGTTGCCCAACACTGAGCATTCCTCCACGCTCACGCACATCAAAATCATAATCACCCGGTAAACGCATAATGAAATCGTGAGCACCAACTGCTTTTGCTGCTGCAATAACCGCTTCTCTCGTTATCTCCGGATTTTCCAGCGTGATATTGCTGAGAATGCTTCCCGAGAACAGGAATACATCCTGCAACACAACTCCGATGTTCTTGCGCAATGAAGCAAGTTCGTATTCACGGATCGAAACTGAATCAACCAGAATTTCTCCTTTGTTGTATTCGTAGAACCGTCCAAGCAGATTGATGATGGAACTCTTTCCGGATCCGGTTGGGCCAACGAGTGCCAACGTTTCCCCTGCTTTCACATCGAAGGAAATTCCCTTCAGAACATAATCTTCCCCGTTGTACGCAAACGACACGTCACGGAAGCTGATATTTCCATTGATATTCTGTGCCGAGACTTTACCATCATTGGAAATGATTTCATCCTGATCGAGGATCTTAAAGACACGCTCCGAAGCAACCATCCCCATCTGCAAAGTGTTGATACGGTCAGCGAGCATGCGTATCGGACGGAAGAACTGGTTAATCAATAACACGAAGAATGCAACCTGTCCCGGACTCGCGTCAAAGCTCACAATTTGTTTACCGGCATACCAAACCAGCAGCCCCAAAGAAATTGAAACGAGAATTTCAACAATTGGGAAAAACACGGAGTAATACCAAACCGATTTCACATTCGCATCGCGGTGCTTCTTGTTGATTTCATCGAAGCGCTTGAGTTCTTCCTTCTCCCTGCTGAATACCTGAACAATTTTCATTCCCGTGATATGCTCCTGCACAAATGTGTTTAATCGCGATACCTGATTACGCACATCGGTAAACGATTGCTTCACGGCATTCTTGAACCACCATGTTGCTAAAAACATGATCGGTATCGGAGAAAGAATAACCAGTGTTACTTCCCAATTCACATAGAACATGGCGGCGAGATACACTACAATTGTGAGCATATCACCAGCGATGACAATAAATCCTTGTGTGAATACGTCGTTGATTGCTTCGATATCAGAAATCACGCGGGTAACCAATGCTCCGATTGGTGTATTGTCGAAATACTTCGAACGGAAACCAAGAATTTTCTTGTGTAACTCTGTGCGTATGTCCCGAACAATACGCTGACCGATTAAACCGGTTGTATATTGGGTAATGAACTGCATGATTGATTCGAAAAAGAGCAGACCCATCATGATGAGTGTGAACATCAGCAAATTTCCCTCGAGAAAACTCTTTTCGGTGGCATTCGCAGGAACCCGTACAAACTCATCGAGCACATAAAGAATCATAAAAGGTCGCACCACAACGAGAAACGAAAGCGAAATAGTTAATGCAATCGCGAATGTGAAACGTCCGCGATATGGTTTTGTATATCCAAGCACCCGCTTCAGCAATTTCCAGTCAAACGCTTTGCCCTGATCTTTACTCATACTTCATCCTCCGCATTTACTCCATACAAATCGGGATATAATATCCTTGTGAGATACAATCCATGCGCAGGAACAGATTGGCCCGCTTCTGAGCGATCGCCCGACGCAACAATATCCTTCACATCCTGCAGCGTAATTTTTCCGCGACCAACGTCCATCAATGTTCCGACAATTGCCCGAACCATGTTGCGCAAAAAGCGATCTGCGGTAATCGTAAACACAATGTAATTTCCGTGCTGCATCCACCACGCTTCGGTGAGTTTGCACTTCATTGATTTCTGATCTGATCCAACCTTACAGAAGGAAGCAAAGTCGGTGCACTCTGTAAGAAAATCTGCAGCTGTATTCATCGCCATCAGATCCGGTGTATCGCGAATGTCCCACGCCTGGTGATCGTTGAATGCATCTTTGCTCAGCACAAGATGATACTCATACGTTCTCGCTGTTGCATCAAAACGCGCATGTGCATTATCCGGCATAAGCTTGATTTGCTTCACCGCAATATCTCTCGGAAGAACAGAATTGATGTGATGCACAAAATCCTTCTGGTTCTCTGGTTCATTGTTGCTGTCGAAATGCGCAAAGTAGTCGCGCGCGTGTACACCACTGTCAGTTCTTCCGCATCCAACCACTTCAATCGGTTCTCGCAAAA
>CAYUTR010000052.1:0-17908 GCA_964447465.1 uncultured Chryseobacterium sp. | reverse complement strand
CTGCCCTTCGACTACGCTCAGGACAAGCTTGCTCTACACGGCGACGCGGAGAAACGGAGAATTGTGAAAATGGTTTTGTCGCTTCATTTCTAAGCCCACGAGACACGGAGCGTAACTCGCATCGAAGATGCGAGAAGTTTCAATAAACTATTTTGTTGTTGGTGCGCCGCGCCTCGTGGGCTTAGCAAACAAAGTACGTCGCCGTTTCGCCGTGCCTCCGTGTAGAAGCCCGCGCAGCGTTCGCCACTATTTCCACATCGCTTTCCACTCGCGGTAGAAGCTCACAATTTTCTTACGGAAAAGAATAAAGAGAAGAATGTACGGCACCACCATCAGGTAGAGGATGGCGTTGTTGATTCCACCATTCACCGGAATGCCTTCGTGACTACCGGTTTCAGCCATTGCTTTGCACATCGCGCATTGAGCTTCGGCGCTCACAGAAAAAATGAGCGTGAATACAGTAATGAAAATAATGATGTGGTGGATGCGTTTCACGGTGTAAAATTACGATTTTTCATTGGGCAGAAGCGAGAAATTCCTTTTTTCAGCCGCGGGATAAACCCATGGTTCGACCGACTCACCACAGGCGTGGCTGAAAAAATTGAAGAATCAAGGGTATTTATTGCGATTTCCTGAAAAGAGGCGCTTTGATCTCGGTTCCTCACAAAGATCTTCACCAGCCGCGCGGGTTTATCCCGCGGTGGTGAAGAGCAAATTTCTCACTGGTAATACGGCGCAATCATCCAATACAAAACCGGCCCCGTAACGCTCACATAAAACCAGATCGGCCATGTGATTCTTCCGAGTTTTTTGTGACGCGGAAATTCCGCTGTCATTCCGCGATACGCCGTGTACAGAATGAACGGCAGAATAATCGCCGCGAGGAAAATGTGTGTGAGTAGAATCACAAGATAAATTCCGCGTGTTGATGCAACCAACGCTTTTTCTGCATCGTCGAGAATTCCGTCGTGACTCGTATCGCCGTAAATCGTATCGCCACTCAGCAAATGATGCGTGATGTACGAAACCAGAAACAGAATCGAAAGTACCATTGCGTACATCATCACTTTTTTGTGCGCGATGTATTTTTTCTGGCGAACGAAAATCAGTGCGACAATCAACAACACTGCAACGAGTGAATTGATCACCGCATTTGCAGTTGCGAAAATGTGCACATCAAATCCAACGTCAACCTTCAGCTGGATTTTACTGAGTGATGCCACCACAGCAAACACCACGAATGAAAATATTCCGATGAGCCATGCGGCCTTCTTGTCGTTCTTCTGAAGTGATTGTTCCGGGTAACTCATTTTTCGTTGAGTAAGATGTGAATGTCTTCAATCAGCATCCGTACCTGCGCAGTGTCTGTTCCGCCATAATATCCGCGGATGATAGAATTACGATCGACCAGCACTAACTGCTCGCTGTGAATGAAATCTTCCTGTCCTCCCGTACCGGGTTCAATGTCAGGAAGGCGATAACCGTAACGGATCTGGTCGTAAATTTTTTTCTTATCGCCGGTGAGCAACGTCCACTGCATGGTATCACATGAAAAACGTTTACAATAGTTGAGCAGTGCCGGAGCCGAATCGCGCGCAGGGTCAACAGTGAAGGAAATGAGATTCACATTCCAGTCACCGGCAAACTCTTTTTGGATCCGCTCCATACTTCCGGAGGTAATCGGACAGATTCCTTCACAGCTCGTGAAGAACAATTGCACTACAGAAATATTCCCTTGAAGTTCAGAGGTCACAAATTTTTTCCCGTTCTGATTGATGAACGTATCAACCGGAACAGTTGCGTAAATGGTGTCGCCCTTCTCATTTACTTCCGGATAATATTTCGCGAGACGTGGAATAGGATCCATGTAGAACTCGGGAGTTTCTTCGACGTGCGGTCCGCAGGAAGAAGCCAGGACAACGAACAGTAGCAGTAAACTTTTTGTCACTTCGAGCGCAGTCGAGAAGTCAACAAAAAGCTTGCGAGTAGTTTGTGGCTGTTCTGTTCTCGCCTGCGCTCGAACTGACACAGCCGACTGCCTACTGCCTACTGTCCAACTGCCTACTCTATTCCTCATGTTTCTGTTCAACTTTACTTTCCTCCAGCGTCTGCACACCTTCATCGCGCAGCAAAATGTGATTCACATCTTCCTTCATCTTCTTCAGATCGGCAACGAAACGTATGTTGTAGTAACCGCGAATTCTTCCCAGGCGATCAATGAGCACCGCATCTGTTGTAGTCTGCCACGGATCTACAGGACGTGCAGGATCGTGAATAAAATAATTCAGCCTCGTTGTTTCAAACTGCGCTGTAGGCATATACGCATTGAACGCTGTATCTGTTCCAATGCCAAGATCACCACCCACATCAGGTGCGCCTGTTACTAATGTGTCGGCGACAATGAAGAACACAAAGCGTGCGTACCCGTACGACTTTCTGTTCGTCTTGATGTCTTCGGCGAGAATGCCCAACATGGTTTTGATACTGTCGGCAGGAAGAAAAATTGCGACGTATGATCTGCCATCGAGTTTCGATTGGGATTCAAAAGGAAGACCTCCAGTAGTGAGACTACTGAAGGCCGGTATGATGTAATAGGATGTATCTGCTTTATTCGAACCCGCAACTTGCACAACTTCACGTGGACCAAAAATCGGTGCCTTTCTTACTTTCGGAATTCCCAGTGCGAAATAAATGTAAATGAACGCAGGTAAAAAAAGAATCGCAACGAGTGTGAATATTTTCTTCATTGATTAATGATGCTCCTCAGCAGCACCCTCTTCCGCAGGCGCAACACCAGTAGTTCCGGTCTGACCATTTGTCGTTCCGGTTCCATTCAGGCGATGCTCCATTAAGTAATTCCCTTCTCCAATAGTCATCATGATAATGAGATAACCAATGAACGTTGCGTAAGGAATAAGAATCACCCACTTCGTCCACTTGTTCTCGTGACCAAGGTGCATAAACACCATTACGATGTACGCTGCTTTCAAAAGCGTGAACCCGATGAAGAAGAATTTCAGGAAGGTTTTGCTCAGCCCCCATTCACTAGCGAAGAGACCAACAACAACTTCAACAATCGTAATAATCAGAAGCAACCAAAATACTCTCCAGAGTTTTTTGCGAATCTTCTTACCCGCTGCTTCATCGTGATGAGCTAAACCTTCGTAATCGGGATATACATCATTGAATTCTGACATAGCCTAATATTTTATGCGTTGCTGATTAAAGTAGATAGAAGAACGTGAATACGAATACCCACACGAGATCGACAAAGTGCCAGTAAAGTCCAACTTTCTCAACCATCTCATAGTGCCCAACACGTTTCATATAACCGGTTAACGCCATCAGGAAGATGCAAATGTTGATGATTACACCCGAGAATACGTGGAAGCCGTGGAAGCCCGTGATGAAGAAGAAGAAATCGGCAAAAGCAGAATGCCCGTACTCATTGTACTGGAGATTCGCTCCTTTGAAAACTTCACCCTTCGCAATAATGTCTGCCGACTGTGCTTCTGTGAGCTGCACACCGTGCGACCACAAAATGTTCTTGTTCGGTAAATGCGTTTCGTGATTCACATCGTAGATGTAAATTTCTTTGTCGTAAAGAATCGCTCCATCGTCTGAACCAACAATGAAGTTTGTCCACTCCCATGCTTGTGATCCAACGAACATCAGACCGCCGATAATGGTGAGGAACATCCAGATGAGAACTCCCTTTCGATAATTCCGGTGGCCGGCTTCTACAGCCAATACCATTGTTACCGAACTCATGATGAGGATGAACGTCATCAAACCTACATACATCAATGGAAGGTGCATTCCGTGAAGGAATGGGAAGTGATGGAATACCGCTTGTGGATCAGGCCAGTCGCCCGCGAAATTATGACGGAAAAATCCATACGCACAGAGGAAACCTGAGAAAGTCAGGGCATCTGATACGAGGAAAAACCACATGAAAAGCTTACCGTAACTCACACGCATCGGCGACATGCCGCCATCCCATGAAGCGTATTTTTCGTCGAGTTCTGCAGTTGAACCTGCCATAATCTGAATGTGTATTTAGTGGTGACTTTACTTTCGCTGTTTTCCCGATAGCTATCGGGAAGCGCTGCAAGTTTACTTAAAAAGTGTCAAAAACAGGAACAAATATATCCATAATGCATCCAGAAAATGCCAGTAAATGGCAGCGAGTTTTACCCCGTGAATGTTAGTAGAACTGTATTTGCCCATGAATCCCTTTATCAGAGTGATAAACAGGGAGATTATTCCGCCTAACATGTGCACCAGGTGAAGACCCGAAAGCACGTAAATAAATGACCCGGAAATGAGTGCTCCCTGACCATCAGAAGGCGACAGGAAAATCCCGTTACTCACGAGTTCTTTCCACCCAAGCCACTGGAAAAGAGCGAAAAGCAATCCGAGAAGTAGCGTTGAAGCCATCATCGCATTGCCCAGTCCTTTCTGATCGCGGCTATACGCCCACTGCGCAGCAATAATGGTCACACTGCTCATCAGGATTACAGCAGAACTGATCCAGAATGGTGATGGCAGGTTGATGCTGAACCATGCTCCACCGTCGTGACGAACAATGTATGCGCTGGTCAGTCCGGCGAACAACATTACAATACTGAAGATGCCGAGACGGATTAAATTCCGCTGTGCTTTCTCCTTTGTTTTCTGCTCTTCGCCTGAGATTTTCATTGTGAATGAGGTCATTTTTTATCCGAACAAATACGCCAGCTGAACTACCGGCAGGTAGATGAATGAGCCGAACATCAGCTTCGATGCGGCCTTGATTTCGAGTGTAGAAAATAGTTTCCACGCCTGGTAAAAGAACAGAATTCCGCAGAGCAGAACAATGGAAATGCCAATGATTCCTGTCATGTTGTAAAAGTACGGAAGCAGGCTCATCGGAATGAGAAACATGGCGTAAACCATCACCTGAAATGCACTGCCTTTGTCGCGTTCTTTCGTTGGGAGCAAACGGAATCCGGCCTTGCGGTAATCGTCATCAACCACCCACGCAATTGCCCAGAAGTGCGGGAACTGCCACATGAATTGTATCGCGAAAAGCAGCAATGCATTTGTGCCGATAAAGCCGAATGGTTCAAGTGCAGTTGTAGCCGCAACCCATCCCAACATTGGAGGAACAGCACCGGGAAATGCGCCAACGAATACGGCCCAAGGAGTCATTCTCTTGAGCGGCGTATAAGCGAAAACATAAAGAAGTAGTGCGGCAACACTGAGGATTGCACTCAATGGATTTACAAAATACAGAAGCAGTCCGGCACCAACCACCGCGCAAATTGTTGCAAGGATCATCCCTTCAGTCACCGACATTTTTCCGGTTGGAATGGGACGTGTTGCAGTACGCGGCATGAGTTTGTCGTACTCGCGTTCTATCACCTGATTGTAGCCGTTGGAGGCGCCCGTAACGAGAAATCCGCCAACAAACAACATTGTGACTTCCAGCCAGTTAACCGGCGTATTGAGTTCCTCAAGAGCGATGAAATATCCCAGAATGGCAGAGAAAACAACCAGCGCAGAAAGCCTGAGTTTGGTGAACTGCGCGTATTGCGTGATTTTTCCCATTATCCCGGCTGGTGTGGCGTTAGAAGTTCCGTTTCCAGCAGGCGCGCAAAGTTAGCTATAAGGTCCGCTGGAAAGTTCCGGTAAATAGGAAAATTTGTGCCCGCATGAAGACCCCGAATCGATATGCCGATATGCCGATTGTGTTTGGTGCTAAACCCTTTGCGGTCCTTTGCGGCTTTGCGCCTTTGTAGTTATTGACCATGAAGATCTTGGGCTCTCACAATAAAGGCACAATTTCTTTGCGGTCCTTTGCGCCTCTGCGCCTTTGTAGTTTTTGACCATGAAGATCTTGGGCTCTCACAATAAAGGCACAATTTCTTTGCGGTCCTTTGCGCCTCTGCGCCTTTGTGGTTATTTGACCATGAAGATCTTGGGCTCTCACAACAAAGCTTTGCGGTCCTTTGCGCCTCTGCGCCTTTGTGGTTTTTGACCATGATGATCTTGGTCCTCACAACAAAGCCACAATCCAGTTCTCAGAAGTTTAATATGGAGTTTAATAGTCGTCTTGCGGTCGCCACAGAGGCAAACTCAAACCCACCATCACAATCGATGTCTTTAGCGTTCTCTCCAACGAACCAAGTGCCGGATCATTCCACTTGGTTTTTTCGGAGCGTGAAATTGCTGTGAGCTGAAGTCTTAAAGGGAATTTGGTATTGAAGACATACGATGCGTTCAGTTTCGCGAGGAAAATATTGGTCGGACATCCCTGGAAAAGTTTGTTGCCATACTCGCTCTCACGCGTGATGTACGACTGAAAAACATTCTGTCCGTAATTCATCGTGTCGTTGATGTCGGCACCGTAGCGGATTCCAACAACTGTTCCTGTTACGGTAAATCCCTTCACATAATAAGAAAGTATGCCGGTGAACTCTGCAAAGTTTGCACCCATTGGATGCGCCAGTGGCAACGGTCCGTTCGCATAACTCTGCTGCGTGCTTCCGTGTGAATACGTGTACGGACGCACAATGTTTAACTCCATCTGCATGAACATATTTTCTACTGTTCCGAAGTTGTAACACTTGTATCCGACTTGTGCACCTTGCTTGTTTGCCCACCATCCGTCTTTCCACGCTTTGATTTCCTTCAGGTAAAATTCATCCAGAATAATCTGTCCGTACAAAACGTTGTTGCGATTGAAGCGAATTTTTCCTGCGATACCCAGCATGGCGTTATCGGATGATCCCAAACTATACTCCACCGGACGGAAAAACACCAGCAGATTTAAATAGTTCGCATCAAACCAGCGCTGACGATTATTATCAGTTCCCTGCCAAACCACCGCTTCGAAAATCGAAATGTTCAACCACTTCGCTGCATTGAAACTCAGATAATGCATCGATGCAAACTTGCTGCGGAAATCTTTGTTACTACCGTTCGAGTTTGTCCAATCCTGCAGCCACGTAAACAATGAAGTGTATTGCAATTTCCAGATCGTTGTCTGCGCTTTGATGTATGGCATCGCCGGACCCTGATCGCCTAAGAAAAGTGAACGATGTCCATCGCCCCAGAAATGTTTATCGCGACCAACCTGTAAATTGAAAACAGGAGTTGGACGCCAGATAATATTTCCTGAGAGATGTTGGAATCCATACTTAGTACTGTCGAGCATGTATGCACGATCGCCCCAACCGGGAACAAAACCGTGATGAAGTGCGAGTGAATCCTGATAGTTAGTTAGCGTGGTTGTTCCTGCAGCAAGACGAAGATCGAATCCGATTTTTTGATTGTAGTCGCCGCCGATTACAATTCCGCCAACCGTATTCATCAACAAACGATTTTCTTTCAGGTCGAATCCAGCCTGCAGATCGTAGACTGGACGAATTGCAAATTCCATCGTGTGGTCCAATCGCGCCGCAGAAACATAGTTGTACAGCGGCGAGGCCTTACTGTAAACAGACTGCATGTTCATTCGCGGAGGAAGCACAATTGGTTTTGATGGTCTGATCTCAGAATCGATCCTGCGTACAGTATCCGCTGGAATAACATCCATATCAACATAAGGATGAATTGCACCATGGGCGGTTCGCTGGATTGCACTGTCGCGCCCGGTTGGAACATCGCTGTTCATCCACAACGTATGTTGCGCACGAAGATTATGTTGAACAGCAAACAGAAAAACGATGAATAGCAAATTGCGCATTGAGCATTGAATATTGCGCATTGCGTATTGCATTAAGCGGCTACTTCGTTAAGGTGACGCGTCTTTCCACCTTCCTGCTTCTTCTTCGCATGGTGAGCACGCTTGAGCAGCCATGGAACAAAAGAGAGCATAATAACTGTTCCGCCGGTGATGATAAATGAAATCGTAATATTCAATGTGAGACTCGTATATGCAGCGAGACCAATGATGGAAATGTTCACTGCGTAAATCCACAAAACAGTTTTACGGTGACTCATTCCGCTGTCAATAAGCAAATGATGCAGGTGATTTCTGTCGGCTGAGAACGGAGAAACTCCACGCAATGCACGGTGACCGAAAATGCGAAGTGTATCTGTCAATGGATAGGCAAGTATCGCCATTCCCACTACAGGATTCACGAGTGCTTTCATCCACAACGGTGATGCAACGGAAGGTGTGTGTTCGATGAATGTGATAACGAGAATACTGATGATGAGTCCGATGCTCAATGAACCGGAATCGCCCATGAATATTTTCGCCGGAGAAAAGTTAAACACAAGGAATGCGGCCAGTGCTCCGCTCAATGAGAATGCAAGCAATGCCGGAACCAATTGATCAGTGAGTGCGAATGCAACACCTAATGTTCCTGCGCCGATTAACCCAACACCGGCTGCGAGTCCATCGACGCCGTCAATCAAATTGTATGCGTTTACGACTACGATGAATGTGAAGAGCGAAAGGAAAATACTTGCCCACAACGGAATTTCTTCGATGCCGAAAAGTCCGTGCATGCTGCGGATGCGTGTCTCCGCCATGAGGACGAGAATCATTCCGACAATAACGTGAGCTGCGAGTTTCTTGATTGGTGCAGTGCCGATGATGTCATCTTTAATTCCTACGAAGAACATGATGATGAGCGTTGCAACTACGAACTGGAAAAGACGAACTCCGGTTTGACCAACTTCTGCCTCCGGCTTATCGAATGGGAACCAAAGTGAACATGCGAAAAGGGTTGCGGCGAAGATGATAATGCCACCGATTGTAGGAACCACGCGCTTATGAAGCTTGCGCGCATCGTTCGGCTCGTCAAAAAGACGCTTCAGGAACGCGACCTTGATGAGGGACGGCGTAGCCAGCAAAACAACCAAAAAAGCCGTAATTCCGGCTAAAATGAGGTAAGTCATTGGTGTGAGCATAGTCGCAATCAACTGATAACCGGTCGCAATCAACGGATAACTGACAGGTTATTAACAAGTTGCTGACAAATATAACAATTTAAAAGAAGTCAAAGCTCTGGTTAGTGAGCGACGTCCGCAGGGCTACATATACGAGGGAAGTAGACTGCGGGTTCCCGATTGCATCCATTTTCCGGACTTTATATCCCACCGAGAGGTTGAGATTGCTGGCATAGCTGATCATCCAGCCAACTTGGACATCCAAAGTAGTGAGCGTAACAGGTGTCGTGAGCGCGGTATTTACAATGAAGTCGGACTTGAAAATGTTTGTTCCTCCGTTGCCGTAGGATGAATCGACATTCGCATTCGCCACAAAATAATTTCCGTAGAAAAAGAAATCGCGGAACTTATAGTAGAGACTTGCGTTGACTTCTGAGAATCCTGCACCTAACGGATGCGCGAGCGCCTGGTTGTAATGCGACCACGATTGTAATGCGTCTTCGTGTGCGTATGTGAACCTGTTCACTTTGTTGTATTCAATACGCAGGTGAAGATGTTTCACAGTAAACATGTTGAAATATCTCGCACCAATCTGGTAACCGGTTTTCGCGTGATTGTCTTTCCCCATTTCATCAATCACAAACTGTCCATACAACGTTGCAGTGCGGAAAAGATCGGCGCGGAATGTGAAACCAAGAACGTAGTTATTCGTGTCTTTCAATCCGTACTTGCCCATGCTTGCAAACATTACGGGATTGTAATACCAGAAATTCAGGTGCTGACGATTGGTTGAATCTGCATGTTCGAAAATCGCTCCCTGAAAAACAGAAACTTCAAACGTGCGAAGGAAACGATACGCGAGGTGATGAACCACCATCGATTTTTTCTGGAACAATCTTTCCGTTCCAACTGGAGTCGCTACTCCGCCATCTGTGAGATTCATCAGCGATGCATACATCACCGAGTACTGCAGATTTTTATTCGCGCCCATCCATCCGGTGAACTTCGCATACGGATAATTGAAGCTGTTGTCGGAAAGCAAAAGCGATCGTGTTCCATCTCCAATGAAATGTTTTCCACTTCCGACCTGTACGTTGAAAAATCTGCACACCGACCAGGAAATATGTCCTGATGCCATTGCATAATCGTAACCGTTTCCTTTGAATGGTTTCCATCGACCCATTCCCGGAATAATTCCTGTGCTCAGTGCAAACGAATCGATGTACGCCGGAAAAAACGCCTGGTTCTCCCAGAAGGAAGTTTCGAAAGAAACTTTCGGACCGATATCGCCGCGCGCAATTACTCCGCGACTGTTTACATACGCTCTGCCCGTATCACCCGTGTTGAAGTACTGTAGATTCACCAGCGGATCGATATACAACCGGAAAAATGGAATATCTCCGTTCGAAGGTTTCTCTACCTGCAGCAAACTGCTCTCGCGATGATAACGTCCAATCCACGCCAGCGCACCTTTCTCGCGGTACTTGCGGAAACGCATCGGTTGACGATTGTGATAATTGTAATATTGGCGCAACCCATGACCTTGTTCCATGATAGGACGAAAGGAAGTCTGTGCCGGATATGCGACCGTTACATAATCTTGCGGACTTGCAGTATCAGCAGGAATCAAAACATACAGCAGTGTATCCGTTTCGTATCGCAATAACGGAGGCGGAAAACTAAAACCACGCGCCTTCACCATTTCTGCTTCGCTTTCCGTCATCCATTGATCGTTCAACGGCAGATTTCCGTTCTGCGCTTTCACGCACACCGGCAACAGAAATAAAAACAGGATGAGTTTCCTCATAAACGTTCAGCGCCCGATTGTGACAATGTGTGTTCTGCGCTCAATGAATCCTTCACCGAAGCATAAACCGCATGAATTCCTTCTTCAAGATTAATTTTATGTTTCCACCCGAGTGAATGCAGTTTCGTTACATCCGTAAGCTTGCGTGGAGTGCCGTCCGGTTTGGAAGCATCGAATTTCAATTCGCCGTTGTATCCGACAACTTTCTGAATCAGCTTTGCGAGATCGCCAATGGAAATTTCAGTTCCGCTACCGATATTCACAAATCCGGGTTCGTTGAAATTCTGCATCATGTAAACGCATGCATCGGCCATGTCATCGGCATGTAAAAATTCTCGCAATGGTTTTCCACTGCCCCAAACTTCTACGGAAGCTTCTCCGTTTTCTTTCGCGTTATGAATCTTGCGCAGCAATGCAGGAAGTACGTGCGAATTCTTCAGATCGTAATTGTCATTCGGTCCGTACAGATTCGTTGGCATCACGGAAATAAAATTGCTTCCGTATTGTGAACGATACGCATCGCACATTTTTATGCCGGTGATTTTTGCGATAGCATATGGCTCATTCGTCTGTTCGAGCGCGCCCGTGAGAAGATATTCTTCCTTCATCGGTTGCGGTGCCAGCTTAGGGTAAATGCAGGTCGATCCGAGGAACAATAATTTCTTCACGCCATTCGTGTGTGCAGAGTGAATTACGTTCGATTGGATCATCAGATTATCGTAGAGAAATTCTCCGCGCATGGTATTATTCGCAAGAATACCTCCAACTTTCGCCGCAGCGAGAAAAACATATTCCGGTTTTTCTTTCGCGAAAAAATCCGCGACCGCTGTCTGATTGCGAAGATCAACTTCAACAGAAGTTCTGAAAACGAAATTGGAAAACCCTTTCGCCAGAAGATTTCTGTGAATGGCTGAACCAACCATTCCGCGATGTCCTGCAATATAAATTTTCGCGTCTTTATTCATTGATTCCATTTGGGAACGTTGTCATACTGAGCGTAGCCGAAGGATGATAACGTTACTCGAAAGTCTGATTCACCTGATGCCCGCCTTGTATCAGGTATTTGTCTTTGCTGAATGTTTTCAGATCGGCAACTACCATTTCGCGACAAAGTTCCTGCACAGTATACTTTGGTTTCCACCCGAGTACTTTCTCCGCTTTGGAAGCATCGCCAACAAGCAAATCAACTTCTGCAGGACGGAAATATGCAGGATCAATCTGCACCAATGTTTTTCCTGTAAGCGTATCAATTCCGCGCTCCTCTACTCCTTTGCCTTCCCAACGCAACTTGATACTCGCTTCGTTGAATGCCCACTCTACAAATGTGCGCACAGAGATTTTCTTTCCGGTAGCAAGCACAAAATCATCGGCCTTGTCCTGCTGCATCATGAGCCACATTCCTTCCACGTAATCTTTCGCGTGACCCCAATCGCGTTCGGCATCAATGTTTCCGAGATAGAGTTTTTCCTGCAGACCAAGTTTGATTTTCGCTGCAGAGCGAGTGATCTTGCGCGTTACAAATGTTTCTCCGCGTATCGGACTTTCGTGGTTGAATAAAATTCCGTTACACGCGTACATGTCATATGCTTCACGGTAATTTTTTGTAATCCAGAATGCATAGAGCTTCGCAACTCCATACGGACTACGCGGATAAAATGGCGTAGTTTCCTTCTGAGGAATTTCCTGCACCAATCCATACAGCTCAGAAGTTGAAGCCTGGTAAAAGCGGGTTTTGTCCTGCAGTTTCAGAATGCGGATGGCTTCGAGCAAACGAAGTGTTCCGAGTGCATCTGCGTTCGCTGTGTATTCCGGCGATTCAAACGAAACTTTTACGTGCGATTGAGCAGCAAGATTATAAATTTCATCCGGCTGTACTTCCTGTACAATCCGGATAAGATTCGTTGAGTCGGTGAGATCTCCGTAATGAAGATGGAAAGGAATTCCCTTGTCGTGTGGATCGTGATAAAGGTGATCAATCCGCTGCGTGTTGAAGAGTGAACTTCTGCGTTTCACTCCATGCACCGTATATCCTTTGCTCAATAAGAGCTCTGCGAGATAAGCGCCGTCCTGTCCGGTTACACCGGTGATTAAAGCTGTTTTTCCCATGATTTATCTGGACGTAAAATTACACTTAACTCCGGGAATAATGTTGGAAAATCAGCGGATGAGTGTAATGTGACCGGTTAACGTAATATCCGCACCCTCCGTGGAGTTCAGGATGTAGTAATACGTCCCTGCAGGCAATAGGTTTCCTTTGTTATCGGTACCGGTCCATGCAGTTTTAAGATTGTCCGTTACAAAAACCGGTTGGCCCCAGAGGTTGTAAATTATCCACTCACCTTTCGTGATACAATCTGCGTTTTGGATCTGCACGTTATCGGCATAGCTATTCGGCGATAAGAAAGATGCGATGTGCGGCGAACATTGTGCCTGCGGATTGTCAACAGCAGTGACAGAATCATTTACGTAGTTGAAACATGTCATATCAAGTCGCGCTACGTATCCGTCCTTCAGACCATACGTCGTGTCCGTTATTGGACCGAACGTCGCGAATGTCTGAGAGAAATATCCGCAGAAGTATAAGCGACATGCATCATCGGCAACAATTCCATATCCCCTGTCTTCACCTACTCCACCACACTGAACTACCCAACGCCACACGCCTGCCGTATCGATTCCTGCAACAAAAACCTGGGTGCTGTCGGTACCGGTATTCAGCGAAAGACTATCACCAAACTGAACATTAGCACCTTTTGCTTCACCTGTCACGAAAATACAATGCTGATTTGTTGAAGTAATACCACGGCCCGTTTCGCCCCCTGAATTCGATCCTGCTTTTGTAGCCCACTTCCATCCTCCATTGACGTCCATCTTGGCCACGAAGATGTCCTTTCCTCCTGGCCCGCCCTCGTTGTTGAGTGTGTCGCCATCGAAATAGATTTCAGCGCGGAACTCTCCTGTGATGTACAACATATTGTCGGCTCCACAAACAATTCCATTGGCACGGTCATCATTGTAACCTCCAACCTGATTGACGAACTGGAAATTTCCGTTCGAATCGTATTTGATTACGAAAATATCTCTGCTGCCCGCGTTGGAAGACATTGTAATCGGGCCGAAATTTTTATTTGTGCCATAAAATCCACCCACAACATAAAGACCACCCTGATTATCCATAGCGATGTCATTATCACGCTGAACATCCGTACCATCAAATGTGCGCACCCATTGAAATACTCCTGCTGCAGATATTTTTGTCAGGTAAGCAATGGAATCGGAATAGGAGAATGAAGGTAAGTTGCCAAAATAAGCTGTACACGTTGGCGGACCATAATGCGTCGAAAGAAATCCGGTGAGAAAAATATCTCCGTTCGCATCGGTAACCATATCGAAGCCGTGATCGTCTCCGGTTCCACCACCGGTGATTGCCCAGAGCAGTGTTCCTGCAGAATTATATTTCACAATGAACGGACTATCTGCTGAGCCCTGAAGATAATAAGGTCCCACCTGACAGCTGCTCCAGAATGTTCCGGTGATAATTACGTTGTCGTCTTTGTCGACACAAACTCCAAGCGCACGATCATCCAGTCCGCTGTTGAGAAAATTCACCCATAGGTAATTTCCGTTCGCGTCTTGTTTCGCAATGAATGCATCCTTACTGTAACTGTTATTGTTGAGATAAATGTTCGGACCAAATTGTCCGTTGTCGTTGAAGAACCCGCACGAATAGACGGAACCGTCTGATCCCAGAGCAACGTCGAGTGCTTTATCGGAGCTTGAGCTGCCACAATTTGTTTCCCAGTTCCACATTGGACCTTGAGCGGGAAGACAGTAAACAATGAAGCTGAATGCGAGTGTGTAGAGGTAGCGGTGTATCATGTTAACCTAAAGTTAGCAAAATACTAACCGAAAGCAACTTCCTTCCTAAGGGGTTCAGATAGTAGCAAGGAACCACGGATTGCGCAATTCAGCTCTGTTGTACAAAAGTGGTGTTTGGTCGGGCCAAACAACAATTTTACCGCCAGCAGCGAGAAGTATCGCATGCCCGGCAGCAGTATCCCACTCCATTGTTGGAGCGAAACGTGGGTATGAATGCGCTTTACCTTCTGCGACGAGACAGAATTTCAGTGAACTTCCGGACGCAGCGAAATCAACTTCGCCATGCTTTGCCTTCATCTCTTCGATGTAAGCTTCTGTTTCGGTAGAGCTGTGCGAGCGGGAGCCGACGATAGTGAATACCTCTGGAAGTGCTCGCGCAGGAATAGCATAAGAACTCAGTTTATACGATGCGGAGAAAGGTGAATCGCACGCAAATGCGCCTTCTCCCGGAATCGAAAAATAAAGCATGTCAAGTGCAGGCGCATAAATCACACCGAACACAGGAACACCGTTTTCTACAAGCGCAATGTTGACGGTGAATTCTCCGTTTCGCTTGATGAACTCTTTCGTTCCGTCTAGTGGATCAACAATCCAGCAACGGGTCCACAACTTGCGTTCTTCGAACGGAACTGTTGCATCGTCTTCTTCACTCAGTATCGGAATCTCTGTTGAAGCAAGATGCACAGCAATAACTTCGTGAGCCGCGCGGTCTGCCAATGTGAGTGGGGAATTGTCACTTTTCATCTCCACGCCGAAATCTCCGGTGGAATAAATTTCCATGATTTCAATTCCGGCATCCAATGCGGCCTTAACGGCTATATCAACAAGTTCCTTCACAATTAATATTTTGCCCCGCCAACTCCGATATTCTCAATCGGATGCCAGGTTGTTTTTATTTCCTGCAGGTCCATGATCATGTACGGATCCTGAGCTGTGAGATTCTCCCACTTTTTATTCCAATGGAAAAACCGCTTCACATTCGACACACACGCTTCTTGTGCCGATTTGATTTCTGATTTATCGTTCGCACAATATGCGAGCGCGTTCACATCCATGTGTGAAGCCATGTGCGGTAAAAGTTCTTTCGAATTTCCCGTGAGAATATTCACCACTCCACCGGGAAGATCAGATGTGGCCAGTACTTCTCCGAGTGTAACTGCACACAAAGGCAATTTCTCAGAAGCAAGAACGATGCAAACATTTCCTCCTGCAATCACCGGTGCTATCGCAGAAACAATTCCGATCAGTGAAGAATCCTGAGGAGCAACAACCGCCACAACTCCTGTTGCTTCCGGAACAGAAAAGTTAAAATGTGAAGACTGCACCGGATTCACAGAGCTGTACAATGCGGAAAATTTATCGCACCATCCCGCATAATACACCATGCGGTCGATTGATGCTTTCACTTCTTTCTCAGCATTCGCTTTTGACGCGCCTTGAAGAATCAATTCTTCCACGAACTGTGAAGCACGCGTTTCCATCATCTCAGCGATGCGGTAAAGAATCTGAGAGCGGTTGTATCCGCTACGTGCGCTCCATCCGCCGAAAGCAGAACGTGCAGCAACAACGGCGTTACGGAAATCTTTACGCGAGGAAAGACAAATGTTCGCAATCACATTTTTCTTTTTGTCCATCAATGGATAATAGCGCCCCGATTCGGTTCTCGGAAATTGTCCACCGATGTAAAGTTTGTAAGTCTTAAGAATTTCAACTCTGCTCATATCGTGATTTTTTTACCACATAGTTACATTTCCTGTTGTTTTCTAAAAGGCGCGGCAAGCCGCTTACCACATAATTCACATAGGGACATACTATACTCAAAAGAAAACAAAGCACGTCCCTATGCGCGCTATGTGGGGGTTTCGCTTTTCGCGAAACCACTTAGAAAACAACGAGCTTCAAATTTTCCTATGTGGTTCATTTTATTTTTAGGTACGCTGATAATCCGTGAATACCGCCTTCGCGACCGAAACCGCTTTCTTTATATCCACCGAACGGAGAAGTCGGATCAAATTTGTTGTAGGTATTCGCCCACACAACACCCGCTTTGAGCTTACTCGTCATATTGAAAATACGCGAACCTTTGTCAGTCCACACACCAGCTGATAATCCGTATGGCGTGTTGTTCGCTTTCTCAATCACTTCTTCGATCGTGCGGAACGTCTGAATGGCAAGTACCGGTCCGAAGATTTCTTCCTGCACAATTCTGTGCGACTGTGAAGCATTCAGGAAAATTGTCGGGCGACAGAAATATCCTTTCGAAGGAACCGGACATGAACTCTGCCACATTTCGGCTCCATCTTCTTTTCCGATTTTCAGATAGTGATTGATCTTGTCGAGCTGTTCTTTGGAATTGATTGCGCCGATGTCTGTATTCTTATCGAGTGGGTCGCCGACGATCAGCGTTTCCATTCTGTCTTTCAGTTTGCGGATTAACTTTTCTGCAATTCCTTCCTGCACGAACAAACGCGATCCCGCGCAACACACATGTCCCTGGTTGAAGAAAATTCCATTGATGATTCCTTCTACAGCTTGATCAAGTGGAGCATCGTCGAAAACAATATTCGCTGCTTTACCACCGAGCTCAAGCGTAAGCTTCTTACCGGTTCCTGCTGTTGCTTTCTGAATAAGCTTACCAACATCTGTTGAACCGGTGAACGCAATTTTATTTACGTCAGGATGATTCACCAATGCAGCGCCGGCATCTCCGAAACCGTTTACGATATTCACGACACCCGGAGGTAATCCCGAGTCACGAATAATTTCTGCGAGCTTTAAAGCAGTGAGTGGAGTTGATTCAGCCGGCTTCAACACAACTGTATTTCCACAAGCCAATGCCGGAGCAATTTTCCACGCTGCCATGAGCAAAGGAAAATTCCACGGAATAATTTGTCCGGCTACACCTAACGATTCCGGTTTACGATTCGGAAATGCGTATTCCAGTTTATCTGCCCATCCGGCATAATAGAAAAAATGTGCTGCTGCCAATGGTACATCAATGTCCCGCGATTCACGGATAGATTTTCCACCATCCATAGTTTCAATCACCGCGAGTTCACGTGCGCGTTCCTGAATCATGCGTGCAATGCGAAAAAGATATTTCCCGCGTTCTGCAGCCGGCATTTTCTTCCACACCTTATTGTAAGCGCCACGTGCGGCTTTCACCGCTTTGTCAATGTCTTTCGCATCGCCTTTCGCAACTTCTGCCAATGGCTTCTCGGTAGACGGACTATGCGTTGTGTAATATTTTCCGGAAGATGGAGCAACAAATTCTCCATTGATGAAGTGTCCGTATTTCTTTTCGAGACGAATGTGATCTGTGCTTTCAGGTGCGGC
>CAYUTR010000051.1:0-18020 GCA_964447465.1 uncultured Chryseobacterium sp. | reverse complement strand
AAAATATTATTCTTGACATGAATATTAGTTGTGCTCGTACCAGTCCCTCCAATTCGGAATCCGCAGACAGTTTGAGTCATGGTAATAGCAGCTCCCGGATCAAAATCTCCAGTCAGAGAAACAGTATTATGAACGATCATATCACCATTTCCGCTTCCTACACCAATACCCACACACTGATCGCCAGCTGTGCCATTCGCACGGACATTAAATAACATGTTGCTGCATACTGTATTTGTTGAAACAGCAGTACCAGCTGACAGGTATATTCCAACACAGGAGAATGTTTTTTCTTCAATAATGTCATGTATGAGGTTGCGTGAAACCGTCGTGTTTGTAATTGAAGAACTTGCAGGAACACCAGGTGTAGATCCCCACGCTTCATTACCTAACGCAATTCCATAGCGATCGACACCACCACCAGTCATAGCTGCAGAAACACCAACGTTCTGCACAGTGTTTAATGTAACTGTTGCACCGTCCTGAAATGACAATAAGATGCCTGTTTTTCCAATGTTGTTCACACCGAATGCAGCAGGACCTACAATATTTCCAGAGATAAGAGTAGCCACATCGCGGTTACCAGAAATGCCATTTACGAAAATGCCATAACGGCACTTCTCTACAGTATTCCCAGTGTACTGGTTATTGTCATTGTCGTTACCACCTAATGTAAGTGTAGCTGTAATAGTTGCTCCACTGGAAATGATACCGAAGCTCGTGTTTCCATTTGAGTTAACGTCTGTGCCGCAAATGAAATTACAGTTGCGGATCGCATTATTTGTCGCACCCAAACCTGCACCAGCACTACTCACCCACAAAGCCGCAGTTAAACTAGAGGTACTGGTATTCTGAATAGTGATGAAGCGCGAAGCCTGACCATCTATGGTCACATTATCTGCACCATTGAGGCGAACTACAGCTCCAACTATGTTCCCGGAAACTGTAACCGGCGCAACAGCAGTAATTCCAACCGCAGTCCAGTTATCAGCATTCAATTGTGCTGTTACAGGCTCCAGCGTGTTTCCTGAAATCAGAATACCGATTGTCATACCGGTTTGAGAGTTCGCATTAATCGCTGTGAATGCATCGCCAACAGTCGCATAAGGACCATCAGCCGCGTTAGACCCAGTGACAGTAACCTGCGCATGGGCCGCTGTGCCTAAAAACATTACAACAACAGCTGTTGCAATAAAGCTTTTGGCGAGTGTAAAAAATCTCTTCATTTGTGTTGAGTTGAAGTAGGTTTGTGTTAGTTTTTCAAGAGCGCCAAATATCGTGAATTGTATCCTTGCCCGCACAATAATAATCGTCGAATGGTCGAAACGATCAGTTGGATGGAGCAGTCGGCCCGACCGACTGCGTTTTTGCGAAAATAAAGAGTGTTTTATAGAAAAATATCACGGGTTAGTTTGGCGCCCGGCTCCACACTGTAAACTGAGAAGTCCGTAGTACCAGCTCCTTTTAGGATTTCTTCATCGGTGATTAAATTCCCGGAGAAATCTGCAGCATTTTTCATGAAAATGTGAAACGCTGCATCAGCAACAATTTCCGGCTTCCGCGATGTACGCATCAGCTCTTCCCCGCCCAGAATGTTTTTCACCGCTGCCGTCGCAATTGTGGTTACAGGCCAAAGTGAATTCACCGCGATATTGTCTTTGCGCAACTCTTCTGCAAAACCCAACGTCATCATACTCATGCCGAATTTCGACAATGTATACGGTGCGAAATGGGTGAACCATTGTTTATCAAGGGAAAGAGGTGGTGACAATGTGAGAATGTGTGCCCGATCTGATTTTCTCAGATGTGGAATGCAGTGTCGCGATACAAGATAAGTGCCCCGTGAATTGATGTCCTGCATGAGATCATACTGCTTTAACGGCAGAATTCCTGGAGGCGATAAATTAATTGCACTCGCGTTGTTCACGAGAATGTCAATTCCACCAAATCGTTCAACTGCTGCAGCAATTGCAGCGACTACATCTCCCTCTTCGCGAATGTCGCACTTCACTCCCAGCGCCTGTCCACCTGCATCTTCCATTTCCTTCGCAGCAGTAAATATTGTTCCCTCTAATCGTGGATGCGGTTCAACCGTTTTTGCTGCGATTACAATGTTGGCACCTTCGCGCGCCATGCGCAAACCAATTGCTTTTCCGATTCCGCGACTCCCGCCGGTGATGAAAACTGTTTTGCCTTTGAATGTCATGCAATAAATGTAGTAATAAGGAATGAGGGACGCGGAATGCGGGACGCGGAACAGGGAATGATGTTATTCGTAATTTCGCGATGCAATCAGATTATTATGAGCAAACCAGTTATTTCGGGAATACAGCAAGTAGGCATCGGAATTCCCGATGTGCACGCAGCATTCAAATGGTACCGACAGAATTTCGGAATGGACATCCCTGTGTTCGAGGAGGCCGCTGAAGCAAATCTTATGTTGCCTTATACTGGTGGTAAAGGACATAGTCGTCATGCTATTCTTGCATTGAACATGAAAGGTGGTGGTGGATTCGAAATCTGGCAATACACGAGTCGCGTTCCGGTTCCGGTTTCGTTTGAAATTCAGCTCGGCGACTTCGGCCATTTTGTGACGCGGATGAAATCGGATAATGTTCCTGCTCTATACGAGAAACTAAAAGCGCGGATCGCAAATGCGAAAGATGGTGCTGCGTTGTTAGGTGGTTTAAATCAATCGCCTGATGGTAGAGCAAATTTTTTCGTGCGTGATCCGTGGGGAAATATTTTTGAATTTGTTACTGGAGATGAATGGTTTGGAAAAGGAAGTGAACATACAGGCGGACCTGCGGGAGCTTTGCTTGGCGTAACCGATATTGAGAAATCAAAAAAGTTCTATTCCGCAATTCTTGGTTACGATACTGTTGTGTACGACAAGACCGGAAAATTTGATGATCTGAAAAATCTTCCCGGCGGAGATGTAGAAGTTCGTCGCGTGTTATTGAAGCACTCGAAGCCACGCGGTGGGGCATTCTCACGCTTGCTGGGATCGAGTCAGATTGAATTGGTGCACGTGATCGGAAAAACGCCACGCAAAATTTTCGAAGGACGCTGGTGGGGCGATCGTGGGTTTATCCATCTCTGTTTCGATATTATCGGAATGAAAGAAATGCAGGCGTTGTGTGAGGCGAATGGACATCCATTCACAGTAGATAGTGCGAATAGTTTTGACATGGGCGAAGCTGCGGGACACTTCAGCTACATTGAAGATCCGGATGGAACGCTTATTGAATTCGTAGAGACGCATAAAGTTCCTGTGCTGAAAAAAATCGGCTGGTATCTGAATCTGAAAAATCGTCCGGCGGAAAAACCGTTGGCAGATTGGATGGTGAAGAGTATGGGGATGAACAGGGTTAAGGATTAACGACCAGATTCCGTCTTCGATCAACACCCGGATGATTTGCAGATTTGCAAATGTGCAGATTTGCAGATGCCGTTGTTTTGAGCAGCTGATTAAAAAACCAAGGCAATTAATTTTTCGAACGAAGCGCAAGCATTTCTCTGGAGATTCCAGCACGCAATGCAACGGCACGTTCAATTTGTACGCGATTGCTTTTGAATGCACGAATCAGGTTTGATCTTCCTTTCGATTTTTTCATGCGCACCCAATATTCCTGTGCAATTACTCCGCACACCGGCATTGCAACCATGAATGCAGCGAGAATAATCCAGTCGCGAAAAATCAAAGCAACGGCCAGGCTTTCCAGTCCGTAAAAAATCTGCCAGAGAAAAACGCTGATGGTTCCGTTGACCGATGCATGCCACTCAACGTGCTTTACAATTTTCTTCGCGATGAGATACGGAACTTTGTATGGAATATAATTTGTGATTACTCCGAACATCCACACCGGGAACAGAAAAAAGAAGTAGGCAAAATCCTTGAACAAAGAACCAGCGCCCATTGCATCAATTTTTTTCGGCTGAAGCAACCAATCGCGCAACCTGAATTTCTCAAGGATCTCCTTATACTCAACGGTATCTTGCTTCAGCAAACGTATGCTCTCAGGATTGTTCTGTTCAGCAACATTAATAATTGCAGCAATCTCCTTTGAGACTTCATGCGTGTCTTTGTGATTTTCCGGGTCGAGATTTCTTTCTTCACACCATTCACGCAGGAACATTTCTTCGAGAAAATTAACCAGTTCATCATTTTCTTTATTCTCAATGATGACCAGCGTTTTTTTCATTCGCTGTTCCAGTTCGCGCGTGAAAACATTCATCGCACGCGGCTTGTCCTGCTCATACAATGTCTTGTAATCCGCAAGTGAAAATGGTTCGCCGAACTCGACGTACAAGCCACTCCGAAATTTCCACGGAGTAGCAGAATAGTTTATTCCCACAGGAACAATTGTCAGATCAAGATCAAAGTTGTTTTTCTCTTCAGAGCCAAAAGCAATTCGTGCAGTCCCTTTTTTCAGTTTGCGAAGACGACGTTCCTGAATGCAAAGTCCTTCGGAGAAAATGATGATTGCTTTTTTCTCTTCCAGCATCTTGCTGCACTTCTCAAAAGTCTCATCATTCTTCTGAAGGTTTTCTGCTCCCTCGAGCAAACGATAAATGGGAATGATTCCGACGAAGGTCAGGAAATTTGCCAACCATTTTTTGCGGAACACATCTGATCGTGCAAGAAACCAAATTCTCCTGGGCAGCGACGAACCCACCATGAGCGCATCCATAAATGCATTTGGGTGATTGGAACAGAAGATTACAGGTTTGTCCAATGGAATTCGTTCCGTACCAATTGTATGCTTTTTCCGGTTAAAACGATAGAAGTATCCCAGCCAGATGTTAAAGGAATACCAGAGGTAGTTGTAGAAGAGGGCACCGAGAAATCGCACGGCACGAAGATAGCAAATCAGTACGCAGTTTGCAGTGCGCAGTAGGTAGAGAGCAGTCGATTAGCTGAATGCGAATCCACCTGATTCCTGAACTTTCTTCAGCCGCGTGGGTTTATCCCGCGGTGAAGAAAGGGATTAGGGATTCGGAGGAGGAAATTGTAAATTTGGAGGAGACAACCACCTCGCTGACATGAGATCACTTCTATTTTTTCTGACTTTCGCTTTCGCTATACAGCTGAGCGCGCAACGTTTTATCCGCAACCATGAACAACGTGATCTGACGTTTACAGAAGTTCAACGACAGTTCGGAGAATGGAAAGACACCACTGATCTGACGCAGACCAAAGGCTGGAAATTTTACAAACGTTGGGAGATGGAAATGCTGATGCACACCGATGGCAGCGGAGAACCAGGCGATCCAACGGAATATTATCGCGCAGCGAGCGAACAATCTACTCAGCGACAAGGTGGACCAAATGAAGTGCAGTACAATGCCTGGTTTCCGGTTGGACCGGATTACGTTCCGAACAATCTCACCGGTTACATGGAAAACGGAATCGGAAGGATCAACTGTATTGCTTTTCATCCGACAAATGTGAACACGTATTACATTGGAGTTGCACAAGGCGGAATGTGGAAGACTACGAACAACGGAATCAACTGGGTTCCGATGACTGATAATCTTCCGATCACACGCATCAGTGATATTGTACTTGATCCGAATGATCCGGATAGTACGATGTACATTTCTGTTTGCGATTTTGAATACGTTGGAGTTGGTTTATTTCTGAACGGAAGAAAACGTCACACACATTATGGTGTGGGTGTATACAAAACAACAGATGCAGGAACCACATGGCAGCCAACAGGATTGTCTTTTCTATTGACCGATGGTGACGCATCACTCATTCGTAAGATATATGTGAATCCAGCAAACAGCAATGAAGTTGTTGCGTGTGGTGTGACCGGAATGTATCGCTCCACAGATGCAGGGCAGAACTGGACGATGACACAAACAGGAATGTTCTGGGACATGGTTCAGGATCCGACTACACCTGCAATTCTTTATGCAGCTACTGGTTGGGTGATGAATTCCAACTTTGGAGTTGCAGGAATTTACAAGTCGACAAATTTCGGACAGACATGGAATATTTTGACAACGGGAATTCCCGGCACAGGAAGTCTTCAGCGCGTGAAGCTCGCAATAGCACCTTCTGATCCAAACTATATTTATGCAGTGACTACGGATCTCATCGGAGGACTGTACGGTATTTACAAAAGCACAAATGCAGGAGGAAACTGGAATTTCATTGCACCGGCTCTGAATGTTCTTGAATACAATGACGGCACCGGTTCAGGTGGACAAGGAAATTATGATCTCGGTGTTGTGGTTGATGCATCAGATCGCAACGAAATTTACATTGGAGGAGTCAATCTTTGGGGATCAACAGATGGTGGTGTCACTTTCGATCCTGCGAGTCACTGGACGCTTTACTACGGTCCAACTGTTCATGCCGACATTCATTACCTCGCGCAACAACCTGTGAGCGGAAATATGTTCGTGTGTAGCGATGGTGGAATTTGTCGCACCTCTTCGATACAGACACAAACGTGGACCAGTGCGAACAATGGAAATCCGTGGCCGACAAATTGGGTGAACATCAGCAATGGAATGCAGGTGACTTCGTTCTACCGTCTTTCAAGCTCGCGTAATACTACGGGAAGATTGATGGCGGGTGCTCAAGACAATGCTTCCTTCTACTTCGACAACGGAGTGTGGAGCACAATCATTGGTGGAGATGGAATGGATAATTACCTCGATCCGGTTGATGATGATATGATTTTTGGCTCAAGTCAGTATGGTAATTTCAGTTTCTCACCCGATGATGGAGTGAACAATTACGGGATGGGAGAAAATGTTAACAATGAAACCGGAGAATGGGTTTCACCGATCATTGGTGATTACAATAATCCGGGAACGATTTACATTGGCTTTGAAAATGTTGTACAATCAACCGACAATGGACAATCATGGAATGCCATTTCAAGTTTTCCATTTGTGAACCAATCTGTTGAACTCTGCGCATTAGCGGTATCGAATTCTAATAGTCAAGCTTTACTTGCAGCGAAACGTGTGCGTTATGAACTGAACGAACCTGCGCGTTTATACAGAACTACGAATGGTGGCGGATTATGGACTGACGTCACTCCAGGAATTCCGGATTCGTTGTACTACACCGGAGTTGAATTCTCAGAAACAACAGCTAACACCATTTACGTTTGCATGGCTGGATTCTCTGCGGGCAATAAAGTATTTCGCAGTATTAATGGTGGTACAACATGGCAGAACATTTCATTCAACCTTCCGAACATTCCGGTGAACTGTATTAAGTATGTTCCGGGAGGAAGCGGAGATATGATGATTGCAACTGACATTGGTGTTTATGTTTTGCAAAGTGCAAGCAGCACATGGGTGAATCAGAGTCTCGGACTTCCGAACGTTATTGTGAGCGATATCGAATTCAACGTTCCGCTGAACAGAATTTACCTCAGCACTTTCGGTCGCGGAATCTGGGCAACAGATCTTGATGTGTTTACACATTCCATCACAGCGACACCTGCACCCGTGTCGATGAATCTTTTTCCTTCTCCAAACAACGGAACGTTTACATTGGAGATGACTGGAGAAGCTGCAACTGAAAATTATTCACTGGAGATTATCGACGTGATGGGAAAAACAGTTCACACGCAATCGCTGAGTGGAAGTAGCCGTTACAACATCAGCTTCGCTGCGGCGCCGGGAATGTATTATGCGCACATTGTGGGAAGGAATTATTCGGGGGTGAAGAGTTTTGTGGCGAATTAAACGCGGGTTAATCCCGATAGCTATCGGGACCACGTTGCTCATGTCGTTTTGTTGGAGACTCTGACCCTATACGCGCGATGAATCGCGCGGCTCTCAGGATTTCGTATTAAAAATTAAATTCGAGGCGTGATCCTTTAACCGTGTCAACGATCTTACCATCGTCGTACGCCACATTCCCATTGACAAACGTCTTTTTCACTTTCGCGTGAAACGTTGTGCCTTCGAAAGGCGACCAGCGACATTTGCTGAGCACATTATCCTTTGTAACTGTCCAAGGTGAACTGAGATCAACGAGCACAACGTCTGCATGATATCCTGTGCGGATGTAACCGCGCTTATCGATGCGAAATAATTCTGCCGGTGCGTGCGCCATCTTCTCTACTACTCTTTCCATGGTGATTTTTCCTTCACGCGATTTTTCGAGCATTGCGACGAGAGCGTGTTGCACAAGCGGTCCACCTGAAGGAGCGTCGAGATAAGATTTCTCTTTCTCTTCGATTGTGTGAGGCGCATGATCGGTTGCAATCACGTCAATACGATTGTCGAGTACCGCTTTCCAGATTGCTTCACGATCGCGTTCTGTTTTCACTGCAGGATTCCACTTGATATAGTTGCCTTTTGTCTTGTAATCCGCATCGGTGAACCACAAGTGATGTACGCAGGCTTCTGCCGTGATCTTTTTATCCTTCAGCGGAATGGAATTATCAAACAGCTCAAGTTCCTCCGCCGTTGACACGTGAAAAACATGCAAACGCGTTCCGAATTTTTTCGCGCGTGCGATTGCCTTCGAGGAAGATGCATAACACGCTTCACGACTACGGATCAGCGGATGCGCTTCAACCGGAACATCGTGGCCGTACTTTTCTTTGTATGTAGCAAGGTTCTGCTTGATCATCACATCATCTTCCGCATGAACGGCGATCAGCATTTTTATCTGGGCGAAAATCCGATCAAGGTTTTCTTCGTGATCGACCAGCATGTCGCCGGTAGAAGATCCAAGAAATATTTTCACTCCGCAAACATTCCGTGGATTGAGTTTCAGCAACTCTTCAAGATTCGAATTCGTTGTCCCCATGAAGAACGAATAATTCGCAACTGAAACTTCGGACGCGCGTTTGTATTTCTGCTCAAGCAATTCAATAGTCGTTGCCGGCGGAGAAGTGTTCGGTTGTTCCATGAAGGATGTAATTCCTCCTGCAACGGCAGCACGCGACTCCGAATGAATATCTGCTTTGTGCGTTAGTCCGGGTTCGCGAAAATGAACCTGATCGTCGATACATCCCGGAAGTAGATGAAGTCCGGTTGCATCAATTTCTTCCTCATCAATCCGCGTGAGATTACTTCCAATCTCCGCAATCAATCCGTTTGAAATACGCACATCGCCTGAGAAGGTTCTTCCTTCGTTGACAATATTCGCATTACGGATTATATAGTTCATCAGAATGTGACGTCGAGTGTTAATACTTCTGTTCCGCGCTTCACCTTCACCGTAGTCTTGTCGCCCTTGGCAAATTTCGTAAGCTGAGCCATGTAGTCTGTCATCGAATTCACTGCAACTCCACCCAATTCAATAATGATGTCACCTTGCTTGATTCCGGCTACTGATGCAGGCTTTCCGTCGGTTACTCCGTCAACACGCAAACCTGTTCCATCGAACGCATAATCGGGCATGATTCCCAGCGTAACTTTGAATTTTGTTTTTCCCATATCCGGATTACGCGTTGTGAGAAATTGCAGCTTCGGTAATTTATCTGTTTTGTCAATGATGTTGATCATGTATTCAAGCACCAACTTTTCGCCTTCGTAATTCAGTGTGTTGATGTCATCAGTGGGTTTGTGATAATCGGAATGCTGTCCAGTGAAAAAGTGCAGCACAGGAATATTCTTAAGGTAGAAAGAAGTCTGATCGGATGGACCGATGCCCGAGCTATCCTGCTTGATGCGAAAAATGGTTCGCATACTACTGATCATCGGAACCCAATCGGGTGCTGTTCCTACACCGTAAATCAAGAGTGCTTTCGTTGAATCATTCAGGCGACCGATCATGTCCATGTTCATCATGTAATTCACTTTCGTCAGATCTACAGTAGGATTCTCACAAAATCTCTTCGAACCGATCAATCCCAATTCTTCTCCCGAAAAACAAATGAAGAGAAAATTGTACGCCTCTTTTCTTCCATTAGAAGAATAATAGCGTGCGAGTTCCATGACACCGGAAGTTCCGGAAGCATTATCGTCGGCACCGTTGTGAATTTTTCCATCCGGATTTGCGTCCAGTGAATTATGATCTGCGCCAACGCCAAGGTGATCGTAATGTGCTCCAATGATGATTGTGTATTCCGCACCATTATCAAGGTAGCCGATTACATTCTTTCCTTTGCGGACTTTCAGATTTGCAGTTGAGGTATCGTGGGGATTGGAATTGTATTTGAATTCGAATGGCTGGTAATAACCATCTGTTCCTTTCGGTGCGAGCCCTGCTTTCTCAAACTCTTTCGCGATATACGAAGCCGCTTTCTTTTCTCCTTTAGAAGAAGTGCCGCGACCTTTGAGTTTATCGGAGGCGAGATACGCTACGTCTTTTTTAATTCTATCCGATGATATTTCGGCAGTTTGGGCGAAAGAAGAAATCGCGAAAAATGAAAACGTGAGAAGGGAAATTGAGAAGCGCATAGCTGTTGATTTTCGGGGTCAAAGATAAGCAAACCGATGCAGTGGCAGAATGTGGCTCACGAGATTGCTTCGCAGGCTCGCAATGACCTTCGTGAATTAAACTGCCACTATTCGACCCAATCCGCTACAAACACATTGGTGTCGTGTGTGCCGCCGTTGAGGCGATTGGAGGAGAAAACAATTTTCTTTCCATCAGGAGAAAACATCGGAAAGGAATTGAACACACTTTCGTAAGTTATCTGTTCAAGACCCGTTCCATCGAGATTTACTGTGAAGAGCTGGAAGTTGAATCCTTTTTCAGCTGCGTGGTTCGACGCGAAAATAATTTTGTTGCCTGAAGGTGTGAAGTACGGAGCCCAGTTTGCTTTTCCGAGACTGGTGATCTGCTTCATATCGGTTCCGTCTGCATTGATCGTGAAGATTTCCATCGCGGAGGGAGCAACGAGATTCTGCGCAAGAAAATCTTTGTATTCCTTGATGTCAGCTTCTGTTTTAGGGCGAGATGCACGGAACACAATTTTTTTTCCATCGGCAGAGAAGAATGCACCGCCATCGTAACCCAATTCATTCGTGAGCTGTTTCGGATCTGATCCATCAATGTTCATGATCCACAGATCAAGATCACCACCACGAGTTGATGTGAACAGAATTTTATCGCCTTTCGGAGAAACAACTGCTTCTGCATCGTAACCCGGAGAATTCGTCAACTGCTTTGTGATGTTGCCTTGAAGATCTGAAATGAAAATATCGTACGTATCATAAATAGGCCAGAGGTATTTTCCATTCGCGCGAAGATCGCCGGTTGCAGGACACATTTTATCGCCAAGATGAGTAGATGCGAAAAGAATGTGTTTGTTATCGGGCATGAAGAATGAGCAAGTCGTTCTTCCATCTCCGTTGCTGAGTCGTGTAGGCGTGTATGTTGAGTCTTTCGCCTTTGCGATCTCCATCATATAAATCTGATCGCAGGAGTTGCCCCACTTTGCGTAGTCAGACTGAAACGTCAGCATTTTTCCGTTCGGACTCCAATATGCTTCTGCATTGTTACCACCGAACGTGAGCTGACGAAGATTCTTCAGGTGTTTTTCCTGCACGCTATCTATGTTCTTCTGAGGACTCTTTCCGTTAATAAACAGCGAAATCGTTGCAATTGCGAAGATGGCGAGGACAAACGGGCGCATGGAGAAGTGATTAGAGGTGCAAAGATACTCGGTGCGGAAAACAGGAATGTCAGGCATTAGTCAGCGAATCGTCGGCAGAGAGTCGTTCGTGCCTACCTTTGCACCCGATTAAAAATCCAAAAAAACCTCTATGAAAAAATTAGTACTTATTACCGTTTGCGCGGTTGCTGCTTCTATTGCAGTGTCAGCACAAACAAAAGAAGCAGTATTGGCGATGCAACAAGCACGCAATACTACTGTCCAGAATGGGCCGACGATTCAGTCTATTCAACCCGAAGAAACAACATTAGCTATTTCCGGGTACTACCAGCAGAATTTTGAAAACACATTGTTTCCTCCTGCAGGATGGCGCGTTGAAAATGTGAACGGACCTACATACACATGGGCACGTTCAACGGCGCAGGCGCATCTGAGCACTGCTTCAGCATTCATCCGTTATGATAACATTGCGGGGGGCGGACTTGACTGGCTGATCGCTCCTCATTACACAGTAACAGCTTCAACAGATTCACTGGTATTCTGGATGCGTCTTGCATTCGTTGGATACCAACCTGATTCCTTGGCTATCAAAGTGTCGACTACCGATTCACTGTCTACTTCGTTCACCACAACTCTACTGTTGTTACGCGAAGGCACAAATTATCCAGCGAACAGTACTACTTGGTATCGTTACGCAGTGAGCCTTCAGAATTACGTAGGTCAGCAGATCTATCTTGGATTCAAACACATGGATATTGATGGAGATGGTTTGTACATCGATGACATTGCAATCGGAACACTTCCTGCAAATGATGTAACAGCGGCATCGCTTACTGCGCCTGCAGCAATAATAGGTGCAGGTTCAATTATACCTGCCGGTTCAGTTATGAATATCGGAACGGCAACACAAACGTTCAACGTCACTACGACAATCAATCCAGGTGGTTACACTTCAACTACAACGGTAACATCACTTACATCGAACGGAACTGCACCAGTATCTTTTGCCGCATGGAATGCGACGCCGGGAACATATACCGTGAAGATGTTTACTGAACTGGCTGGAGATGCGAACGTGACGAATGATACGATCACACGTATTGTAACTGTAGTTCCTACTTTCCCGAATTCCGGATGGTCGAATTCTGCAGCATTACCAGCAGGTCGTTGGGCAACCGGTCCTGTTTTTGTTAAGCCGTGTTTGTCTTCAACGGATACAGGATTTATTTACCTTATTTCCGGAGCGGATGCTGCATTTGCAAATACAACATTGAACACGCGTTACAATACAGTAACTGGTCTTTATGTTAACCTTGCACCAATTCCACAGTCGCGTACACAAATCTCACCAGTAGAAGTGAACGGAAAAATTTATGTGATTGGCGGATACGGTGGCTCATTCGCACCGGTAACTACTAACAGCATATATGATATCGCTACTGACACTTGGACAACCGGCCTGCCGATTCCACAACAAACCGGAGATTACGCAGTTGGTGTTTACAACGACTCATTGATTTATATCGTTGGTGGCTATAGCGGTACTGCAGATCTCAACATTGTTCAGATTTATGACACATACCTCAATACATGGAGCACAGGTACACCAATGACTGGCGCTGCTGTTGCAGGATGTCGTATGGGCATTTCCGGTAACAATATTGTATTAGTGGGTGGTTACAGTCAGATTTTGGCTGCTACACAGGCTACAGCTTATCTGGGAGTAATTACTCCTGCAGCACCTGGAACAATCACATGGACTTCACTTCCAAACTATCCTGCCGGTACTGCAGGGCGTCATGGAGCGGGTGTTCCGATGGAAGATAATGGTCGCGTTTATTTTGCTGGTGGAGATCCGAATGGTCAAGGCACAAGTACAATTGCTTCAAGCCATGCGTACAACACTACACTTTCGCAGTGGGAAAACGGACCTAACATGCCTGTAGGAGTGAGTAACATCACAAACCTTGCCGGTGCTATCCGCAACGACACTTTGTATATGGTTACAATGGGCGGTTACACAGGTGTTGCTGTTTCAACACAAAACGCGTGGCTGAACATCGGACCCGGCGCTCCGGCACCAATGGTGCAGAATGATACTATGATCTGCATGGGCAATTCAGTTCAACTCAATGCGATGAACGCGCAAGCTTATTCATGGACGCCTTCAGCTACGTTAAACAACCCATCAATTGCTAACCCGGTTTCTACTTCCACTGCTACGGTTACTTACACAGTAACAATGGACAGAGGTTATGGATGTCCTGTTGTTGACATGCTCGTATTAACTGTTAATCCATTGCCAACTGTAGTTGCGAATTCAAGTGCAGCAGCAGTATGTGCTGGCATGCCCGTTACACTTACAGGTAGCGGCGCAGTTTCTTATACATGGACTGCCAGCGTTACAGATAACGTAGCGTTCACTCCAGTAGTGACTGACACGTATACAGTAACAGGAACAGATGCAAATGGTTGCATGAATACTGCTACTACAACAGTAACAGTGAATGCACTTCCTACTGTAGTTGCGAATTCAACTACAACAACGGTCTGCAACGGATCGCCTGTAACACTTTCAGGTAGCGGCGCAACATCTTACACATGGACAGGACTTGTGACGGATAATGCACCATTCAATCCATCTGCAACTGACACTTACACAGTAACAGGAACAGACGGAAACGGCTGCACGAACACAGACATGGTTACAGTAACTGTAAATGCACTTCCAACAGTTGTAGCGAACACAACTGCAACTGCGGTGTGCGACGGATCACCGGCTACACTTACAGGTAGCGGCGCAACGTCATATATATGGTCAGGCGGAGTTACAGATGCACAGTCGTTCATTCCTGTTGCTACACTTACTTACACAGTAACAGGTACTGATGCAAACGGTTGTATGAATGTTGACTCAGTTAACATCCAGGTTAACCCGAATCCTTCTGTTACAGTTACACTCGGACAAGACACAGCATGTACAACAGCGGGCAACATTACACTGAACGGAGAATCTCCGGTAGGTGGAACATGGAGCGGTTCTGGTGTTACAGGAAACACTTTTGATCCGGTTGCTGCAGGAGTTGGTAACATTATGATTATGTACGTGTTTACAGATGTAAACGGTTGTTCAGGAATGGCAACAGACTCAATATGGGTTGACGTGTGTAACGATATTACATCTGCTAACAACGGTATTGTAAGTCTAATGCCGAATCCTTCTTCAGGTGTGTTTACGATTCAGCTTGCTGCAGCTCCTGCTGCTCCTGTAACAATCGAGATCACGAACGAACTTGGACAAATTGTACAGACGATCACAATGACTTCATCTGCACAGCAAATTGATATCAGTGCACAAAGCAATGGCATTTACTTCGTTCGCATGATTAACGGCGAAACAGTAAGCGTTCAGCGCATCGTGAAGAAATAAACAGAATACAACAAGAAAAGTCCCGACGTTCCTTACGGAAGTCGGGACTTTTTTATTTGGTGAAAATTATTCTGTGTAACCGCCGGCGTGAATACTCAATTTCACGTTATACGTAGTGAGGAAATAGTTTTCCATGCGACAGAACACTGCACGTTCATCGAAGCGAATTCCCGGATAAAAACGAACCGGAGAGAATGAGTGAACCTGCAGCAAGCGGTTGCTAAAACTAAATGTTGCCGGGCGCAATCCTGATAGCGGCCGAAATAACAGCGTCGCTTGCACGGGTGTCCGTAGACATGAAATTGATCCTGGATCACACGCCAGAGCAATTGTGCTGATCAACAGTAAGCATGTGGTGATTAATCTTCGCATCATGATTCATTTACGAGCCAGAGCGTGAAATGGTTCAGCGCTTCTTCGGCTCAATTTTCTTGAAACGCATCTGCAGTACACCCACAAAAGCTTCTTTGAAAATTTTCGAACTCATCTTGGAAACACCTTCTACCCGATCGATAAATGTGATGGGAACTTCTTTGATCTTGAAGCCGAGACGATGTGCAGTGTATTTCATTTCGATCTGAAATGCATAACCAACGAAACGTATGTTGTCGAGATCAATTGTTTCAAGAACTTCTCTTCGGTAACACTTGAAACCTGCGGTTGTGTCCTTCACATTCATCCACAAAACGATTCTCACATACAATGAAGCGAAGTAGGACATCATCAAACGTCCCAGCGGCCAGTTCATTACTTTGCCGCCGCTCACATAGCGTGAGCCAACAGCAACGTCTGCGCCTTGATTGGCACACGCATCATGTAATCGAATGAGATCATCGGGATTGTGTGAGAAGTCGCAATCCATTTCGAAAATGAAATTGTAACCGCGTTGCAGAGACCATCTGAATCCGTGAATGTATGCAGTGCCTAATCCGAGTTTTCCCTTTCGCTCTTCCATGAACAAACGCTCGGGAAATTCACTCATCAAACGGCGAACAATTTCCGCAGTACCATCAGGAGAACCGTCATCAACAATCAGCAAATTAAAATCGCCCGGAACAGACATGACTTTTCTCACCATCTTTTCGATGTTCTCTTTCTCGTTGAAAGTCGGGACGATGACGATTTTTTCGGGCAATTTGAGCGCTTGTTGAGTTAACGAAGATAACTGTGCAATCTAAAACAACCAATTCGCTTAGGTTATTTTGGCATAATATCTGACTGTATAATGACCAAACAACCGAAAAGATTCATTAAATTACATAATGCGAAAGACGATACTTCTTCTGTTCATTTTCGCAGTCGGCACCTCGGCACGTTCACAGGTTACAGACACGGTCCCTAAACCAGTAACAACCGCACCTGTTGACTCTGTTTTCGTAGTGGCTGACACTGCTATTCTTCCGCTTCCGGATTATGTAACGTATATCGACAGCGGCATTGCCAGTTGGTATGGACCTGCATGGCAAGGACGTCTTACTGCAAGCGGAGAATATTTTAGTCCGGATAGCATGACAGCAGCGCACAAGTGGCTTCCATTCGGAACAATTGTCAAGGTGACGAATGTTTCAAACGATTCAGTGATTTACGTGCGCATAACAGATCGGTTACCGAAGAGTTCAAAACGTTCAATTGATCTTACGCCGACTGCAGCTAAGCGACTCGGCTTCTACTCCAAAGGTTTGCAGAAAGTGAGAATGGAAAGTTGCGGAATGATTCCTGTGAAGCGGAAAAAATTGAGTTGCGGTCCCGGAATTCAAGCATCTGTCGGTAATAAATAGATCTGGAATTGTGCCTGCAACCGGGACGTTGATCACGCTAACTGGTTGCCTCCGTTTCATAAGTGTTTATGCAAAATATTTGGATGTGTATAATCATCATCTATGATTGCAGTCCCGGATCTGAGTATAAAAATTCAATTTTATTCTTCTTATTATCAAGATGTTAAGGCACTATTCGCATGGTCTGATTGAGTAAGTTGCGTGGAGTTGGGTGTTGTTTCACACTTGTTTACGTCTGTACTTTGTAACAAACAAAAGGTTATGAAGTCAATTAAATACTTTCTGAAAACAATATTTGTCGCTGTGCTTTGCACTCTCTCAGTGCAATCAGATGCCGCAAATTTTTACTGGGTTGGCGGAACAGGAAACTGGTCGGATTACAATTCCCATTGGGCAACCCAAAGCGGTGGACAAATTTTTTGGGCGCACGTCCCTACTCCAACTGACACCGTAATTTTCGACTCGCTTTCTTTCAGCGGCATAAACGACACTGTAATAGCTGATGACAATGTGTATTGTCACACCATGAAGTGGATGACGAGCGACAGTTTACCGTTGTTCGTCCATTCAGGACTTCAACCAACACTGCGTATCTACGGTTCACTTTTGATTGATAGCACAACACAATGGTTCTACCGCGGAAAAATAATTTTCTGTGCAATCGGCACCGGTAATACAATCACTTCAAATGGTGCTCAACTGGAATTTGTTCAGATGCGTGGTGATACAGCTGCAGAATGGTCGCTGCAGGATACACTGAGAGTTGCCGAACTTATATTTACTTCCGGCAATTTCTATTCGCGTGGACAAACTATTATTACCACGATCTATGAGCAAGGGTATTCCAATCTCTCGCGTCAATTCCTCGATACATCTGATGTGTACTGTTACCGTTTGCGTCACCGTACGAGTCCGATTTATTTTGACGCAAGCAATGCTACTATAATCGTTACAGGCGACTCATTGCAAGGTGGCAATATGCATTATCATCGCGTAGAATTTCTTCAGTACGCAGGATTAACGGGCAACAATACGATCGATCATTTCAAAATGCATTCGAATGCCGATATCTCCGGCTACGATGTGTTTGGAACTTTCGAATCGACGCGCCCGGGAGTTCAGCTGAATATCACAGGAAATATTACGATCAACGACACGGTAAAATTTAACGGTGCGTGTTCCGGAATGTCGATGATCAGTGGTTCAGGATCAATCGATTTTCAATTACCGGGCGCTTTGCTGCAAACGGTTTTCGTT
>CAYUTR010000050.1:0-18116 GCA_964447465.1 uncultured Chryseobacterium sp. | reverse complement strand
ATCCTTCAGGATAACACAGAAAGAGTCCCGGCTGCAAACACGGGACTTTTTCATGTCTATAACCGCGGCGACGCGGAGCACGCTTAGGCGCGGCAAACGGCTCTGCACGTCATTCCTGAAATTTACCCATGATCGTCGCTTGGGCTTAGTCCGTTTTTTACGTTATTCTCGGTGATAATCCCGCAGGAAAAAGGAATATGTTAAAACCTCCTTATCGCGAGAGAATAACGTAACGCAATCTCCCGTTCCACGTATAATGATTTAAGCCTGAACCTTCACGTTCACGCAATGAATCAGAAGCTTTCCCACATTTCATCAAGACCCCGAAAGATGAAGAAATATATACTCTCACTGCTTGTGTTGATGATATCAGTTACGACTGTTCTCGCGCAAGCACCAAATACACAGTCCGAATTCAACAAACTTGATGTCAACGGCAAACGTTCCGGCTATTGGAAGATCAGTGCGTTGTTGAAAAAACTAGGACCGCCTTGGGCGCCTGCGGAGATTGTTGAAGAAGGAAACTATGCGGCTTCTATGAAGACCGGTATGTGGATTGAGTATTATCAGGGCGGCGCTAAGAAATCAGAACTCACTTTCGTAAACAACCGTCCTAACGGTCCTGCAAAAACATATTTCGAGAACGGAAAACTCGAGGCAGAAGGAAATTGGGTAGGTTCCCGTTGGACAGGCCCTTACACGTTGTATTACGATAACGGAAATGTCCGTCAGAAATTCAACTACAATGCGATGGGAGTACGCGATGGTGCACAAACTTATTATCACCCGAACGGCGTGAAAGCAATTGAAATAAATATGGTAGCCGGTAAAGAAAATGGTGTCGGTAAGGAGTACAACACCAACGGCGAACTTGTTAAAGAGACCTACTCTGTGAATGGTGTAATGGATGCATCCAAAACTGTAGTATACGAACCGAAGAAAGCGGAAGATCCAAATGCAATTAAGGCTCCCGAAGAAATTGTTAACGAAAAGAAAAAGGCTCCGCGTGTTGACCCTGTAACAGGACAGAAATCCAAGGAAGGTGTGTTTGATGGTGATGGATTCTGGATACTGGTCGATAAGAACGAAAACATTACGCTCAAAGGAACCTTCAAAAACTATCAGTTGATAGAAGGTGAAGAACGGATATACAACGAAGCAGGATTCTGTATCAGAGTCAAGGTATTTGCAAATGGCAAATACAAAGGAGAAGGAATTGTTCCGAAAGAAAATACTAAGAATTAGAATTTTCTGATTTCATAACACGAGTCCCGCCTTAAAAAGTGGGACTTTTTCATGCTCTGCCGTTTTTGTTTTCGTAACTTCTCGGAGTAAAACTCACTGGCATGAGATCAAAATTTATACTGGTTACTTTTCTTATTTCGTGCAGTGCAACGCTCGTTCTTCTAGCTCCACATTCACTCGCACAGAGTGGTGGCAATTTAAACGTCGTTGATGTAAACGGACTGCGACAAGGCTATTGGAAAATAAACGCGCAGATGTTGGGTGCCGTTGAATTCAACAATCCGGGAAAAGTGATCAAAGAAGGATATTACAAAGATTCTAAACCAACGGGAGTGTGGACTGAACAACACATTGATGGCACGGTGACCGAATGGCTTTATGATGACACATCTTCACGCGCAATTGCGCAGCGTTTTTATCAGGACGCGAATCATAACATGTTGTATGAAACGCGTTACAAGGGAAACCTTCATGATGGTCCGGCGAAAATTTATTATCCGAACGGAGGAAAGTTAGCCGTTGAACTCACATGGAGTAATGGACGGATTGATGGTCCGATGAAAACGTATTACCCAAATGGAAAAGTGTGTGAAGAAGGTTGGTGGATTGAAAGTTATTGGGCGTATAGTGGATACACTTTGTACAATGAACAAGGAAAAGTGATCAAAGAAATTCCTGTTGCTGTATTCGTCGGTCCGGAAGGATACGACAAGAATGTTATTAACGGACAATGAAATATTGCACCATGAGATACCTGCTTCTACTCGCATTCATGTCATGCCATTTTCTTGTTGCGCAAACAAGCACTACTCCATATAGTGAGGCATCAATCAACGTGATTGACGAAAAAGGAATGCGACAAGGTTATTGGAAAATTGTAGCTGGTATGAAAAAACTTGGTTCTCCGTGGCAACCAACTCAGATCGTACAAGAAGGCAATTACATCAACAGCAAACCTGAAGGTGTTTGGATTTCGTATTACCATACCGGAAAGAAAAGCGGTGAGATCGCATATAAGGCCGGAAGAAAACATGGTACCGTAAAATATTACAACACCTCAGGTGCAATTATCTCTTCATCAGAATTTGTTAATGGAAAACGGAATGGTTTGATGACGACATATTATTCCGATGGAAAAGTATGGGCAGAATACCATTGGTCTGGGGGAGAAATCGTCGGGAATATGAAGACCTATTATCCAAGCGGAAAACTATACGAAGACGGCACGTGGGCGAACGGATGGTTTATTGGTGACTATACTATTTACAATGAAGATGGAAGCGTGAAACGGATAGCGTTACCTCCTATTACGCAGTAAAAATTATTTCTAACGTCCCGATGAAAAGCGCAACCGTACTTTTGTTTCTGCTGATATCCATCATGGTAGCTGCGCAATCAGATACGCTCAATCGTGTTGATTCACTTGGAAAGCGCTATGGTTATTGGAAAGTCACCGCTGCAATGAAAAAATTGGGTCCACCGTGGAAATATGATGACATACTTGAAGAAGGAAATTACGTCGACTCAAAGAAAACGGGAGTGTGGATTGAGTATTGGCCGACTGGAAAAGTGAAATCCAGCATGGTATTCGCTAATAACAGGCCGAATGGTACTGCAACGCTCTATTTTGAAAATGGGAACGTCCGTGAAACTGGTACTTGGAGAGGAACGCGATGGATCGGAGAATACAAGCTGTATTATGAAGATACTACATTGAGGTACCATTTTAACTTTGACAACCTGGGACAAAAATCCGGGATGCAATATTATTACTACCCTAACGGAAAACTCGCGATGAGTGTAAGTTCCAAAGATGGAAAAGAAGATGGATGGTGCCGAGAGTATGATGACGACGGAACGCTCGTAAAAGAAATTTATTACAGCCCTTATCCCGACAGTTGTAAGACGATTACCCATCCCTCGAAGAAACCTCAGCGCGCGATTCACGACCACGACTATGACTATGACCCAACAGGCCCGCAGGGAAAAGAAGAAGAGGATGATTATACCCAGGAAGAAATGAGGCTACCAGAACAAGAAAATTATTGACGCCTTACGCGATAAAAACAAAACACTACTTTTTCTTCTTCCCTTTTTTCTTCGCACTACTCGCTGCCAACGAATCGGCAATCCTGGTGGAATCTGTTGCCCATTGCATTCTAACTGCCGCCACTGAATCCGCTATCCGCATGGATTCGTACTGCTGCGTCATTTGAGCCACCATCATTGAATCAGCCATGGCAATTGAATCCCTCATCACCATAGCTAGTTCATATGCGTACTTGGTAGGACCACCGTATTCAAGACGCCCGAGAATTTTCCATCCTGTTTTTGTCTTCACTATCTCTTTCGCTATAATCGGATATTCGGCACCACGAAAATCTATCACAATAGTCATGTAAATGATTTCAACTCCGTCGGTGGTGTCCATGGCGAAAGTTGAAGATTTATACTTGGCTCTTTCCCATGCAATCCCGTCGCGCGTTCCATCTTTACGAATGTCATCAAACGAACGTCTGGCTTTCTTGTGCACAGAACGTATTCCTGTAATTGAATCATTAGCCCTTTCCTGAACTTGCGGATTTGTAGAAGAACGCATTACATTAACAAAGTCACGCTGTGTAACGAGCAAGTCCGTGAACGCTGCATAATTGTCGGTACTGATCGCAACCACAATCGCCTTCGCCAGTTTCTCTGCATCTGGATTTTTGGGAGCGTCCGGAACCATCTGCGCCCGCGATTCTTCGCAGCGTACTCCGGTAATCACTATGGCTAAAAGTGCCAGCGCAAGAAGTCCTGTTCTCATTTTACTTTTATTGTGTAGTTAAAAGTATAGAAATCGCCTTGATTCCAGACGCAAAACCACGTGAAACGTCACTCCCACTCCCCCGTTTCTGTTAACTTTGCTATCCTCCTGCCCGACCCGCTTTTGTCGCTTTCGACTACGCTCAATCTGACAAAAGCTCAACCGAGAATGGAGAACATAGAACTTATGCAACCTCTTTACCTCTACAACACTCCTTCCCGCAAGAAAGAACTTTTCGTTGCTCCTAACGCTCCGCATGTTGGATTGTACGTGTGCGGACCAACTTTGTACAGCGATGCGCACATCGGTAATTGTCGCACGTTTACTTCGTTCGATTTGTTGTACCGCTATCTCGTGCACATCGGATACAGAGTGCGCTACGTGCGCAACATCACTGATGTTGGTCACCTCGAAGATGAAGATGCAGGAACAGGAGAAGACCGCATTGGGAAACAGGCGCGACTGAAAAAATTGGAGCCCATGGAAATCGTGCAGCGCTATGCGTTCGGTTTTCGTGAGGTAATGAATCTGCTGAATACTGTTCCGCCAAGTATTGAACCACTTGCATCCGGACATATTCCTGAACAGATTGAAATGACACAGGAAATTATCAAGCGCGGCTATGCATACGTGGTTGACGGAACTGTTTACTTCGATGTAGAAAAATTCGCGAAGGAACATAACTACGGAGTTCTCTCCGGACGTACACTTGAAGATCAGCAGAACAACACGCGTGATCTCGACGGACAGGAAGAGAAAAAAGGTCGACTCGATTTTGCACTCTGGAAAAAAGCAAAACCCGAACACCTCATGCGTTGGAATTCTCCATGGGGCGAAGGTTTTCCCGGCTGGCACATCGAGTGCTCTGCAATGGGAAAAAAATATCTCGGCGAAACATTCGACATACACGGTGGAGGAATGGACTTGATTCCAACTCACCACACGAATGAAGTTGCACAGAGTGTTGGTTGCTGCGGAGCAAATCCCGTTCGGTATTGGGTGCACACGAATATGCTCACGTTGAACGGACAGAAAATGTCGCGCTCGTTGGGCAATGTTTTTCTTCCGGCAGAATTGTTTACCGGAATGAAACTCGCCGCTGATTCACCAAGTGCTACTCCATCTCAGGCAAAGTTCGACGGCAAACATCCGCTGTTCGACAAACCATACACGCCAATGACTGTGCGTTTCTTCATGTTGCAGACGCATTACTCAAGCACGTTGGACTTTTCCAATGAAGCTTTGCTTGCATCAGAGAAAGGTTTCCGCAAACTGATGGAGTCGCTGCGCACGATTGATAAAATTGTTCCTGCAGAGAAATCATCTTACGACGTGAAGGCGTTGAATCAGCGTTGCTACGATGCAATGAACGACAACCTGAATTCACCGATTCTCCTTGCAGAAATGTTCGATGCAGTGCGGGTGATTAATTCTGCTCGCGACGGAAAAGAAACACTCACCGCAGAAGATATTTCTTCACTGAAGAAAACCACCAACGATTTCGTGTTCGATGTACTCGGACTGAAAGATGATATCATGGAGAGTGCCGGTGATACAACCGACGGACTCATGCAACTCATCATCAAGATCCGTCAGGAAGCAAGAGCGAAAAAAGATTTTGCGGTGTCTGATCTCGTGCGCGATGAACTCGCGAAAGTAAATATCGTTCTGAAAGACAGTAAAGAAGGAACCAGCTGGGAAATCAAATCATGATGACGATGCGCAGTGTGCTAAAACCTCTGATCGTAGTTGCTGGTTTCCTGTTTCTGGTTACAGTAACAACTTCAACTCCGGGCTGCTCGCCTGTTGAGCCGGTCTGCGACACCTGCGATCCTGACACACCACCCGTTCCGCGTATTTCAGGTCCGGACTTCAATGCCGATTCTGCCTACGCATTTACAAAAGCACAAGTTGATTTCGGTCCACGTGTGCCCGGAACACCAGAGCATGCAAAGTGCGCCGAGTGGATCGTTGCGAAAATGAAATCGTATGTCGACACTGTAGTTGTACAGGAAGCACCAACTACGATTATGGGGAAAATGGTGACGATGAAAAATATTTTCGCATCGTACAAGCCAGAGAACACGAACCGCATTTTGTTAGTTGCACATTGGGACACACGTTACATTGCCGATCGCGATTTGGACACCACCTTCAGAGGTAAACCAATTGACGGCGCGAACGATGGCGCGAGCGGTGTTGCGATATTGCTTGAGATTGCGCGCGTGATCAGCGAGAAAGATCCGAACATAGGGGTTGATTTTCTTTTCGTCGATGCAGAAGATCAGGGATTATCGGGTGGTGCAGAAACTTCCTGGTGTCTCGGTTCACAATACTGGGCGCAGACTGTAAAACCTGAGTACGCAAAAACAGTTCACTACGGAATTCTCCTCGATATGGTTGGAGGAAAAGGAGCTGTTTTCCCTCGAGAAGGAACGTCTGTGCGTTACGCATCCAACGTAGTTGAAAAAGTCTGGAGTGCGGCTCACAATCTCGGTTACAAGTCTCTCTTCGTGAATAGCGTTACCGCAGAAACCATCGACGACAACCGTTTCATCATTCAGCATTCCGGAATTCCCTGCATCGACATCGTTCATTACGATCCGGCCGATAATGGAGGAGATTACGGCCCAACACATCACCGTCACACCGACAACATGGATAACATTGATGTGACAATTCTGGATGCAGTGGGAAGCGTGGTGATTGATGTGCTGTATAATGAGATGCCTGTACAGTAGGCAGTATGCAGTTAACGAACATCCTCCCCTACCGCAAGTTCACTTACAATTCCCCGCTCAGCGAAAACGAAATCCGTAACCGTCTGAACTGTTTGACGCGTGCAGCAAATGCGTTTAGGGTGAAGTATTATCCAAACATAAAAACAAGCGATTACACAGGAGATATTTACGAGCACGCATTCTTCATCACAAGATTGATTTCGTATCGCAATTCTTTTATTCCTGCAATCAGCGGAAAGATGAACCCAATCGCAACCGGAACTACAGTGACTGTTACTATGAAATTGCATCTCGGTATAATGATTGTTGGCGGAATTGTCGGAAATGGCTTGTTGCTTGCTATGCTGGTCACTTTATTTACCAACCCACTCAACTTTCCTGGTCCGGCCACAGTTCCATTTGCTGTGCTGATTGGTTTCGCATTGATAGCGACTATACCCTTCGCGATTGAAGCAGACATTGCAAAAAAAGATTTGTCGCGTATTTTTGAATGCGATCCAAGGAACAATACTTCCGTTGATGAATAATTCACCCCAGGTCATTCTCAAAAGTGAACTGGAACCATCCCAAGTTCTGAAGAAAATTTCTTCGGTGACCGCGCCGGATTTTCGTTCGCTCAGGAATGGACAACACTTCGTTGGAACCGTTTCAGAAAATTCATTCTGCGTTCAATTGATGATTCACTATTCCGGAAACGATCGTGTAAGACCGGAAATTTTAGGTGAAGTATCAGATGTTGCTGGTGGTTCGGAAATCCATTTGAGCATTAACTTGCCTAAGGGTTGGAAAACGATGGGAATCCTTATTCTCATTTTTAACATCCTCGCGATCGGCATTATTGCCTTCATTCCCGGAGTACCCGAAATTCTAGCTTCAAAGTGGTGGGTTCCGATACTTTTCCTCGTGCTTTTTGGAGGGATCTTGTACGCTACATTTCGCGCACGGTCTTATGAATCGATCCAGATTCTGAAAAAGTTGGTTGAAGCATAACCCTGCAAGCGCTTAACCCTTGCAGGGTTATCCACAATTCCCTCACTTTTCAACATTCCGACCCAGTTCCTAACATCACCTTTGAAATCAGGCCGTTTAGCCCTTAATTTGGCTTGCAATGAAAAAACACCTCTCACTGGTCCTTTTGCTCGTTCTCGGGACTTTCACGGCTGCTAAGGCAGAATTGGTCTGGAAAGCTGGATATGTGATCCTTAACAGCGGCGATACCCTCAGGGGTGACATCAAATACAACACGAAAAAGGAACTTTCCCTGTTCACGAAAGTGACCCTCAAAAACGCGGAAAACGTACAGAAGAATTATAAGCCAGACGACATCAAAGAATTCGCCTACGAAGACGTGCATTTCCTCTCAAGAATTATGGACAAAGAGCCGGTTTTTCTTAAATTAGTGTCGGCAGGACAAATCAATCTTTTCGAGTGGCAATTCGAAGTTTACCACGGAGATCAGACTGAAGTAGAGAAAGATTTCTACATTGAAAAAGTAGGTAGTGACGCAAAAGAACCGGAGAAATTGAAAGGCAGCAAATTCAAGAAAACTGTTTCTGAATTGATGTCCGACAATACAGATCTGGTTTCACGCGTAGAAAGCGACGACAAAAAATATGAGATTGCAGAGATGCAATCGGTGATTGAAGAATATAATGACTGGTACGCAACTGAGCACACAGCGCAGAGCGGAACCAAGTAAGAGTTTCCCTTAGTAGTAGTTTCCGCCGAGGCCCTTAAGCAGTAATGTTTAGGGGCTTCTGGTATTTTATACCGCGGAGGCGCGGAGAAAACGGAGGCGCGGAGAAAATACCAGAAGTGAATCGTAGCTATAAACGATTGACCATTCTTTTGATTCCGTCCTTCATCAATGTTGCATTGAAATTGGCGAGATAACCCACTTTCAGATTTGTCAACTTGAGATAAGTTAAAAGCTGAGCTTGATGAATCGGAAGGAACTCACTACATGACTTAAGCTCAACTATTACGCGTTCGTCAACAATCAAATCAATTCTACAGAACGTTTTTACGTTGAATCCCTTGTAGACAACCGGAATCCGAACTTGTCGTTTGTAGGGAATTCCTTGAATTTCTAATTCCTGCGCTATACAGGATTCGTAAATTTTCTCATTGAGACCGGGTCCGAAGGTTTTGTGCACTGCGAACATGGCATTTACCACCTTATCAGTCAATTTGTCCAGTTCCTCCTTTGAGTTCTTGTCAATGTTCTTTGAATTTTCTTGCATATGAATTATCGTTAAATATTTGAGCAAATGTAAATCACTGATATTTAAATAGCCGTTTTCAAACGTTTATGTTCATTCTCCCGCGCCTCCGCTTTCTCCGCGCCTCCGCGGTACGTATCTTCGCACCAATGAAAAAACTGTTCCTTCTCGACGCCTTCGCGCTTATTTACCGCGCGTATTTTGCCTTCGCAAACGCTCCCCGTATCAACTCAGCGGGACTAAATACATCTGCTGTTTTTGGATTCACGAATACACTTCTTGAGCTGATCAGGAAAGAGCAGCCCACGCACATTGCTGTGGTGTTTGATACTGCGGAGCCAACGCATCGTCACGTTGAATACGAAGCGTACAAAGCGAACCGCGATGAAATGCCGGAAGATCTGCAGAAAGCATTGCCATACATTTTCTCTTTGCTCGAAGCATTCAACATTACGGTGATCAAGAGTGATGGTTGGGAGGCAGATGATATCATCGGTGCACTTGCGAAGAAAGCAGAGAAGGAAGGATTCACTACGTACATGATGACGCCCGATAAAGATTATGGTCAGCTCGTGTCGGAAAATATTTTCATGTACAAGCCTGGATACAAAGGCGGACCTCCAGAGAAAATTGGTGTACCAGAGATTTGTGCGAAGTATGGCATTCAGCGCCCGGAACAGGTGATTGATATTCTCGGATTGATGGGTGACTCTGTCGACAACATCCCGGGAATTCCAGGTGTGGGAGAAAAAACTGCAATGACTTTGATTCAGCAGTTTGGATCCGTGGAAAATCTTCTGGTGAACACCGATCAACTGAAAGGAAAACTGAAAGAGAAAGTAGAACTCCACAAAGAGCAGGCACTTTTTTCCAAGAAACTCGCGACAATCATCACAGATATTCCGGGAATGGAATTCAATGCTGATGAATTACTGTATCGTGAAGTTGACAAAGAAAAAACAAAAGCGATTTTCGGTGAGCTGGAATTCCGTCGTCTTGCACAGACTGTGTTGGGTGAGACACTTCCTGAAACTGTTGCTGCTGACGGAGGAATTACGGTCAGCGATGAAGCCAGCGCAGGAAGAAAAACAAAGCCGGGACAAATTGATATTTTCGGAAACACCGGTGCGCACAAGCCTGAAGCAGAAGAAGACACTTCGGCTTCTACGATGAAGACGATTGAAACGACCACGCATACGTATCACATCGCTGATACAGATGCAAAGATTGACAAGCTCGTGAAAGAGATGTTGTCGCTGAAAGAAATTTGTTTTGATACAGAGACGACAGGACTTGATACACTGACTGCAGAACTCGTCGGATTTTCTTTCTCGTGGAAAGCAACCGAAGGCTGGTATGTTCCCGTTCCCGCTGACAAAAATGAAGCGCAGAAAATCGCAGATAAGTTCAAGCCACTTCTCGAGAGTAAATCAATCGTGAAGATCGGACAGAACATCAAGTACGACTTGAGTGTGCTGAAGAATTACAACATTCTCGTTTCAGAACCGATGTTCGATACAATGATCGCACATTACCTGCTGAATCCTGATATGCGTCACGGAATGGATCTGCTTGCGGAAACATATCTGAATTATTCTCCGGTGAGCATTGAAACACTCATTGGCAAAAAAGGAAAAACGCAATTGACAATGCGTGATGCACCTGTTTCTAAAGTTGCAGAGTACGCAGCAGAAGATGCCGACATCACGTATCAGCTGAAAACACTTTTCGAACCCGGATTGAGTGAACACAATGCACAAGGCGTATTCGATACAATCGAAATGCCGTTGATGCCTGTGCTTGCCGCGATGGAGCGCGAGGGAATAACGCTCGACAAAGAAGTACTAAGCACCTATTCCATCGAACTGGAAAAAGAAATCATCCTCTTCGAAGATGAAATTCAGAAACTCGCAGGAACGCCTTTCAATATTTCTTCGCCGAAACAAGTGGGAGATATTCTTTTCGAAGTTCTGAAAGTTGGTGGCGACAAACCGAAGAAAACAAAAACCGGTCAGTACGCAACGGGTGAAGACGTGTTGCAGAAACTCACAGGCAAACATCCGATCGTCGACAAGATTCTTGAGTATCGTGAATTAGTAAAACTCAAGAACACGTATGTCGATACACTTCCGGAAATGGTTCACCCGAACACCGGACGTATTCACACTTCATTCAATCAGGTAGTCGCTGCCACAGGACGATTGAGTTCCGACAATCCGAATCTTCAGAACATTCCGGTGCGCACAGAGCGCGGAAGAAAAATCCGTGCGGCATTTATTGCTCGCGATGAAAATCACACCTTGCTCAGCGCCGATTATTCGCAGATTGAATTGCGCATTGTTGCAAGCATGAGCGGAGATCCCGGCATGTGTGAAGCATTCAACAAAGGAATCGACATTCACACGGCAACTGCTGCAAAAGTTTACGGCATTGCAGAATCGGAAGTAACGAAAGAGATGCGTTACAAGGCGAAGAGCGTAAACTTCGGAATCATTTACGGTCAAGGTCCATTTGGTCTTGCGGAGAATCTTCAGATCTCACGGCAAGAAGCAAAAACATTGATCGATAATTATTTCCGCGAGTACAGCAGCATACGCGATTACATGGACTCGATGCAACAAGGTGCGCGCGACAAAGGATTTGTTGAAACGCTGTGTGGTCGCCGCAGATATTTACGCGACATCAATTCCGCAAATCAGGTTGTACGTGGATTCGCAGAACGCAACGCCATCAACGCACCGATACAAGGATCAGCAGCCGATATGATCAAGCTGGCAATGATCCGCATTCAGAAAGATCTCGCGAACGGAAAATTCAAAACGAAACTTCTTCTTCAGGTGCACGATGAATTGATCTTCGATGTTCCGAAAGATGAACTCGATCGTGTGAAACCGGTTATCGAGAAAGCGATGATTGAAGCGTTGCCGTTGAAAGTTCCGGTGGAAGTTGGAATGGGAACCGGGCGTAGCTGGTTGGAGGCACACTAGATCTCGGTTGTCTGCGACGCTTACGCTGCGCGGGCTTTACACGGAGACACGGCGAAACGGAGACGTACTTTGTGTGCTAAACCCACGAGAAAACGGCGGATCGCTTCGCGATCTCGTTGTGGACTGACAACTGTTTACGATTAATCGCGAAGCGATTCTCCGTGCCTCGTGGGTCAATCGCTCTCCGTAACTCCGCGCCGCCGTGTAAAGCGTCGCAGACAGCCACCATCTTTTGTTCACAAAATCTGCCGATATCTGGCAACTGTTCCTCTGCCGAAACGTTGAATTAATATCTTTGCTCTATATGAAAATTCAGCACTTTATTTTGTTTACAGGATTAACCATTTTCGCGTTATCGTGCGGAACGGACAGCACCGAAACATCTGAGAACACGGATGATTCTGCAATAATCGACCTCAACAAAGAAGTTGTTTCCGCGGAGAACGTTTTCATCTACATCCCTTCACCGATCCAGACGGCAGAGCTTATCAAGCAGGCCGGTGCAAGATTTGATGTGGAGATGCTGAACAGTCCGGAGAACGCTTCACTTTACACCACTACTGCATCAATGGCGCTGAACATGGGTGTGTATGGAAGTGATCTGGCATTCGCAGGAATCTTCAACGCAAATGCAGAAACCATCAAGTTCATGGATTGCACGCGCAAGATGGCCGACGGCTTACACGTACTCGCAGCATTCAGTGACGATCGCAAAACACGTCTTGAATCGAACATCAACAATCGCGATTCAGTTCTTGGAATTATCACTGATTCGTATTGGGATTGCGATGCGATGTTGCAGGATAACGACCAGGCACACGCTTCTGCTTTGATGATTGCAGGCGGATGGATCGAAGGATTATACCTCGCATGTCGCGTTGCACAAAGCACGAACAGCAACGACATTCGCATTCGCATTGTCGAACAGCGATCATCGCTCGACAAGCTTATTATTCTTCTCGACAAACAAGAGCATAATGACGTTACAGCGATTTCACTTCAACTCAAGGAACTCAAAGTTATCTTCGACAAACTTCCGAAACAGGCCGATGGAGGTCTTGTTGAGTCGAAAGACCCTGTAACGGGAATGTCCACAATCGAAGCAGAAAATCCGCAGGAGCCCAGAAGTCTTAACTCTCTGGAATTCACTCAGATACTGGACAAAATCACCGAAATTCGCACCGGTATCGTAAGCGGTAGCTGAAACAATTTCCCGCCATTTCCGTAAGAAATACTCTGGCACAGTATTGGAAACACTGACTAACGGAAACCCATCACGCTGTTTATGAAAATCTCTACTAAGGCTGTACTACTCTCGGCCATCTTCACACTCGCAGTTACAACTGATGTTGTTTCACAGTGCAGCAAAACGTGGGTGCGCAAAAAGTGCGTGCCGAAAGTAAGTCCGTTCATTCACAATGGACAGATGAACTCCACAGTGCTGAAAGAGGAAGAGAAAATGGAATCGGTGATGACGTTTTATTCCGGACAGGATTATCGTATCCTGGTTTGTGCAGAAGAAACGTTAGAGAATGTTTCGTTCGTTGTGAGCGACATGACCGGAAAAGTTTTGTACGACAGTAAAGCCAATGACTATACCGACTTCTGGGATTTCAAAGTGAAGACCACTACCGAAATGCGTGTAGAAGTTTTCGCAGGAACGAATGACAGTGATGATGGAGATATGAGTGGGTGTGTTTCGATACTTGTAGGATTCAAATCCAAATAGATCGGAGTTGGGAGATCGGAGACGGGAGTAAAAAAATAAATGAAAAAGGCGATTCAGAATCTGAATCGCCTTTTTCTATTTATGTTTTGCGAGACGACGTTGCACGCCCGTCTCCGATCTCCCAACTCCGAACTATTCCACCACCAACTTGCGTGTGAGGTACTTCCCTTCATCCGTCAATAAACGCACGAGGTAAATTCCTGAGCTGAGTTCCGCAGTGTTTACAGGGAAACGGTGTGTTCCCATTGCAAGATCACCAGCGTAAACCTGTTGAACAACTTTGCCGTTGAGGTCCATTACTTCAACTGTAATCTGATCATTCTGCTCGAGTGAGAACTCAACCATTGTGTTGTCTTGTGCAGGGTTGGGATACACATCGAACGAAGAAACTCCGTCTTGCTGTTCCATCACTCCCACTGCACCCAGAATGTTGATGTCGTCGATGAAAATATCATTTCCACCATCACTTTCGAAAGTGAATTTTACACGCACATTCGACGCAGAAATTTGCGTTGAACCGAATGTAACCGTTTCAGTTCTCCACTCACTTGCTGTTGGCACGAAAGCCGACGTTGTTGCAGAACGTGTGGAAAGTGTAGATCCAGCCTTAGAGTAACGCTGCTGCCATGTGTTACCACAATCAATCGAAACATATACACGCAGGCGATCGAGATCGGCAGATGTACGCTGTGCGAAAGCAACCTTGAATGTTAATGTTGGTGAGTTCAACGCCGAAAGATTGAGCGTAGGGCTGATCATATCATCTGTAGTTCCGGCCTGACCAGTTGTATTATCAAAACGCGCACAACGTATTCCGGTAGCAGCAGCAGTTGTAGAATTCTGCCACGCATTACCACCCGGATTGACGATATCCCAATCTGTATTGAAGATCGTTGTGTTCTCCATGCCTTCTGTGTAGTTCGTCTGATACTGTGCAACCGACGGAACAACAACTACGTAATTTGTACGTGAGAACGCATCGCTGCCTTGCGCATTTGAAGCGATCAGATTCACGCTGTACGTTCCTGCAGTGTTGTACTGAATAGTTGGAGATGCAACTGTAGAAGTGCCTGGAGTGCCTCCCTGGAAGTTCCAACTGAATCCGGTTGCTGCTGCATTGAAGGATGCTTCTGTGAACGTAACTGAACCTCCCTGACACACATACTGCACATCGAGCGGACCGAAGTCTGCAATTGGTGCGCAAGTAACCGTGTTGTTAATGCCGGTGTTTGTGTGATTGGTTGCAGTCCACAATGAACTACGCTGTCCAGTTCCGCTTGCAAGTGCTGTGCGCATGCGAGAACCTTGTCCTGACGTAAACATGCGTGTGCAATAAGAATAGTCCATGAAGTTCTGAACGTTCTCGTCAATGTTATTCGTACACACGTCGTTGGTTGTAAGATTACATGTAGTCCATCCTTTCGTTACAGGCGTATCTGTTACACCATCATTTCCACAAGCAACACCGGGGTTGTTTGAATTGCCCCATGTGTGTGAGAGATTCAGGAAGTGACCAATCTCATGTGTAAGTGCGCGGGAAGTTGAAACATTACCTGTTCCGATGCTTCCGATGTATTGCGATAGAATAATAATTCCGTCAGTAGAAGCAGACGGCGCGCCACCCGGAAGATATGCGTAACCTGCAGCACCGCTGTTAATCGCTTTCACCACCCAAACGTTCAGGTAGTTTGCACGTGGCCAGTAATTCAGTTTCGAACCGTCGTCGCCAATGTAAGTTTCCACTGAACCAACGCGATCAATTCCGTTCGTACAGTTACCGTTCGGATCAAGACCTGCAAGACGGAATTCAATTTCAGCGTCATCAGCAACACCCTGGAATCCTGCAACGATAATACTTGTATCGGCATTCAGCTTGCGGAAATCTTCATTGAGGATGCGCATCTGGTCGAGTACTTGTGCATCCGAAATATTTTCGGAACCGTAATCATGTACGATGTGAAACACAACCGGAACAATATACGTTGGTGGACTCTGCACGCTGTTTGGATTTCCGCTGCGCTCATTTGCTGAACCGTTTGGATAACCTTGCAGGAATGCAACGCGATCCTGTTCTTCAGCAATACGCTGATTGTTTTCAAAATCGATACGCAGCTGTGGATTCGCCTGGAATGCGGCTTCCATTGCCATATCGGTTCCGCAAGGCAGGTAACCACCTTGAGGATTTGTTTGTGCCATGGTCATGTGCGGTGCAACAAACAATAGAGCAGCGCTGGCGAGTAGTGTAAATGTCCGTTTCATTTTTGCGGAAGTTGTTATGATTGGTGTGCTTGTTTACGTGGCAATGTCCTTCGCAGAAAAAATGGTTTCAGCGTTTTTTTCAGGGCGGTCTAAGATACTCAATAATTTCTCCGCGATCAAGCGTGGATCAGCCAATTGCCCAGTGGATTTGTATTCGATAAACTGTTGAATTCTTGAGAAATCTGCTTCTGAACTTGTCCGGATCTGGTCCTGCATTGCGGTATCTACAACACCGGGTGCGACCGAGAAAATACGGATGTGTTTTTTGCCGGAAATCGCGAGTTCTTCAGCGACAACTTTCGAAAACATATCGAGTCCCGCTTTAGATGCGCAATAAGCAGCCCATCCGTCGATGGCATTTTTCCCTGCACCCGAACTGATATTGAGGATCACAAGAGGAACATTTTTCTTAGAAAACGTGGCCAGAAATTTATTGATAAGCGCGGTTACCGACGATAAGTTCAGATTCAATACGCTGATGATATCATTGCTGTTCAGTTCACCAACGCGCTTCACTTTTCCAAGCGCACCAGCATTGTTGACCAGTACAATTTTCGTGGCATCGCTGCACGCAGGAAACTCAAAATCTACTGCCGCTTTCACATCCGACAAATCCATCGGCACAAAACGGAAGTTCGTCGCCGAAAGTGAATTTGTTCTCGCAATTCCAGTGACAGAAACATCATTTCGTTCGAGAATGCGTTCGGCCAGCGCCTTCCCGATTCCCTTTGATGTTCCCGTAATGAAGTAATATTCCACTTTGTTTCTCCTCTGAATATGCGTTTCGGAGTATAGGGTGCCAAATTGCGCAAATTCCATATGAGGCATTCGGGGAAATCGCTATTTTTAGGTGATAAATCTCTTACCCCCATGCTGAACCGGATTCTGTTTGTCGCTGTAATGTCACTGCTGTTTTTCGTGCAAGAATCGAAAGCGCAGAGTGCCGTTTATTTTTGTTCCGAAACCGGACAATATGGTTTTTGTTATGGCGCTGCGTCTGAAATGGCAGCACGCGAATGTGCTTACACGAATTGCGTGAAGATGGGCGGAAGTCAGCCCATCGTTCAGGATTTCGGCAGCAAAAAAGGATACGGTGCAATCTGCATTGGAACTGATTATCTCGACACGAAAGTGATCGGTGTTGCAATGGGATATTCAACACAAGACGAAGCAGACGAAGCGGCGCGACAGCAGTGTGAAGATGCGGGTGGATATAAGCTGCGAATTAAAGAGCAGTGGAATGATCAATGATCCCAAGATTCAATGATACGATGATCCAATCGATGTACTTATTTTCACAAAATCTTTTTTAATACTAGGTTACCTCGTGATAAGGCCGGGTACTAATAGGCATGAAACAGTATTCACGCAGCCTACTATTGCCTATGGTTATTTTTTGGATCGCACATACGGCTGTCCAGGCACAAACTCCGGTTACAACTCAAATTGTGTATCGTTGGGGTGTAGATCTCAAAACGCAACTTGATACACTTTCCCCTCTGAAGTGCGACACGTTTGGAATCAACAAAGCCTGGTTCCGATTTGAAACAGACTCTACGTACAATTGTCCATACTATCCTGTCGTCTACCAAGGAATGCTTTTGTTCGCCGACAGTGCCGGCAATGTTCAGAATATCGTAGTAAAAAGTTATGACTACGAATTCTTTACCGGGGCTATTACAAAATCAGCGCACCAACATAACCGTGAAATCCATTGGGCGGGAATTCCAATTGCAAAACATAAGATTGGAGACAGAGGAAAAATAGTGCGCGTGGAATGCGTGGATTTACAAGGACGAAATATGGCGATTCGCATCCCTCCTTTTTACTTTGTCAAGTACAAGTAGCTCCTCTAGAACAACAGCATCTGCAAATTTTCACATCTGCACATCAGGCCAATGCTTGCTTTAAGTCGTTGAGCAGATCATCCACATTCTCAATTCCAACACTCAAACGAAGCAGATTATCTACCACTCCCGCTTTCTCTCGCTCTTCTTTCGGAATTGAAGCGTGCGTCATTGTTGCAGGATGATTGATGAGCGATTCCACTCCACCGAGCGATTCTGCGAGTGAAAACACCTTGAATGAAGATGCGATGCGGAATGTTTCTTTCAGGTCTGCACCTTT
>CAYUTR010000049.1:0-18363 GCA_964447465.1 uncultured Chryseobacterium sp. | reverse complement strand
TTCTTATGTATTCTTCAAACCAAAATACATAGCCACTGCTGGCAGTATTTCCTGTATTCGGCTGATCAGGTTGCGGATCGCCATTCAATAATGTTAGAGTAGCCATTTTTTTGTTTTTTTATTCGTGGTTTTCAGTGTATTGTCATTGGAATGGAGCTTAGAACGGTCGGGGCTGTGCGACCACTTCAAGGACGACATGTCCTATAGCCGCCGCGATTAGAAGTGTTCCGCCCAAGCCAAGATTTTTCCTTCTTCTTTTCGCCGCTGCCGGTGAGGTGTACTTGTCCCAGCGCATCAAAGATTTCGACAGTCGCTCCGCGTCCCAATTATCTTCAACTGCTTTCTTAATGGATTCCGGGGTAAGATCGCTGATCCATTGCTTCGCCTGCTCCGGCGTGTCTCCTTGATCCAACCTGTTGAGTGTGTATGCTCCGGTATAATCTCCAGTCGTGTATAGAAATTGCATCATCTTCAGGAAAGAATGTTCCTTCTGGATTTCCTCGACGGAGTGACCTATACGTACTTCCGTAGCCAGCAACCCAAGCCCAATTATCTCGACGATCGCGAAGAGTATTACGAAGTAGATGTGTGCGTGTTCCATTGTTTACGAATTAGTTGCACATGAACAACATTACTCGGGCTGCTTCCTTAAAGTTATTTCGAACGATTTTCCCAAAACCTCTTCCTGTAACACCATAAGATCGTCACCGAACATGTACACGAACATGAGTTCGTCTTCATCTACTCCCACTTTTCTTAGAAGCAGCGTACTATCGCTGTCATCGAAGACCCATGAGCCCCTGGTGATTTTGTCACCCATCCTGACCTCGATGCTATCATTGTCGCTGAAGAGAAAATAACCTGTCTTGTTTATCTGATCTCTGAATACCGCTTTACGCTCATCGGGAATGTCTCTCCCATCATCAATGTTTTCGATTTTCCAATACCCTACAACAAATCCCGAGGTATCTCTGAACACTACCCAAAGGATAATGACGATACCAATAATTGTAAAAAAGATTATACCTTTTTTCATTAGTCCCCCCAATCCGCTGTCATGTTGATGTGGCATAACTGCTGATACGCTTCACCATAGTTAAATCTGAAAGTGCTGCTATTGGTATTTTCGGTGCTGACCTCTGTCCATTGATTTCCCCGATGTGAGTCTTCGAGAGCTTGTTCGACAAGACTCTTAAGTTTCCTCTCTTCTTCTGCCACTACGTTCCATTTCGCCAGTTTCTCTTCCGGAGTTTCAGACGGATACGGTTGTAGCTTTATAAATCCTTGAACAATCCTGTCTTGCATCAGTTCAATGGACTTGTCCGCCAATCGTTCAATGGCGGCCACGGCGATTCGCTGCGGTATCGCGATGGTAAGATTTGGGGCTCCGGTCAGCGCGCGCGAGGCCACATCATGAATCAGAGGTCGGAGTTCTTCCCACAGCTGATGGGTTTCGTACATATCGTAAATCCATTGACGCTCTTTATCATATTGTTCATCATCCAAATCAAGTATTGTCACAACGAGATACACAGGAAGCGACCGAGGCGGATCGGGTGGCGAACCATACGAAGAACCACCATTAGGAGAACCGCCACCATTAGGTGAGTTGCCCCATGGATCAGTGATAACAATTGGGGTGGGCGGCAAAGGGGGAAGATCATTTAGCTTCGGGGGAATTGGAGGGAGTGGTGGCATCGGTCTAGGCACAGGGACACGAACTGGACGAATAAACTGTGCCGAGCAGTCCATGATCAAAGCAAAAAAAACAATGCTGGTTGCAAATACTACTATCCGGTTTTTCATGAGAACTGTGCTAGAACGGTACGTATTATTTCGGCATGATCATGTTGAACTTCCCAGTCGGTCGCACCGTCAGACTTTCTTCCGGACCTTTGAATGAGCGCCGTTTCTTCAAGTCTTCTCCGCTTCCAATTTTTGCGATCTCCTCGAGCTTATGTTCACCCATCGCAACTTCGATCCGCTTAACAGACTTCCAACCGAACTTCAGCCCGGTGTATTTCTCTACCAGATCAAGATTGACCTGGAATACTTCCTTATGCTGATAGTCGCTGAAAGGTTCTGCCTTTTCTCGCACGAATCCTTTCGACACGGGTTTAGTATTCTGGGGGATCAACTGAAGTTCTATCGCCCGTTTGTGCTGGCTCATCACGAATGCAGTTGCGTGCAGTTTATTCTCGTATGAGAAAACAACTACTTTGTAAAAGAACAGCGGCACTTTGAATGTTTTGTCATTCACATATGCTGGATCGACCTTCTTCAGCATCGGACCGGTGAACACGCAGATCTTCTTGTTCTTCGCTTCAGCGACTTCTTCCACGACATACGTTTCCAATTTGCCCCACAGTCCTGAATTCAAGCGTTCTACCTGCGGCACGCTGTTGGTATAGTGGAACGTCTGAAACGCTTTCACTTTGCTATCCGTTCCCCACGACATTTCACTATGCGACGCCATGTGACCAATCTCGAATTCGGTAAAGTCTTTCTCCAGACCATACAGTTTCTCCAACTGCAACTTCTCATCAATGCGAGGATCAGGCTTGAATGCACTCGCACGAGGCACTGCCGCCTTGCTGCTGCCGTCAATGTTGTATGCCGACACGAACGGCACCTTGCGTGTCTTGCTATACCACACGCTCAAATTGGTGTAATGCAATATGCCCTTCGTGTTGCCGTCCACTTTCGGTAATGCCATCTTGTGCGAATTGCCGAGGACGTTGAGCGTTACGGGAGTCTTGCCGTCAATGAATTTCTCATTGTAGCCGGTACATTTCTTGAGCACTGCAATGTCAAAGGGATCGATGGTTTTCTTTGCCATGATTCAAGGTGTTTAGATTAGTTCTTTTGTCCGCGGGAACGAATACCCATCCACTGTAGTACATAAGCAGACCAGAAATAGGGCAAGCGTTCTCAGGTGGTCCATAGAGTATTTGGTTACTGTTCTAAATAAAGAAACTCCGAAGTCCGCATAACCATATTCAGCTTCCGACCATCAGTATTGAACATAGTTCCGTTGAAGGTTTTATCATCCTTTGTGCTCACAGTGCATGTAGCGCTCTGCTTTCCTCGTGTATATTCTACAAGCTCAAGAGTCTTTCCTTTGATCGTACCCGTGATGTCATATGTCAGTGCACCGCGTGAGGGATAGTAATATGTCCCGGAAACAGTTTGATTTCTGTAATCAAAAACCAAATTAAAAACCGCCGCAAGATTGCCGACTGAACCTTCGAATAAAAGTTCCTTGTTCCAAAATTTCAAGCCCTCGTGTTCGACCTCCGTGTATGACTTTATTTTGTCATTCTCGTCGAATATCAATTTCATCTGCACCAAGCAGTATTCATATTTCAATTTTGATTTACGGAAGCAATTGAACTCGTTCCAGAAAATGACGACATTATTTCCGCTCTTATCTTTTTCGATTACGAACGTAGAATCAAACAGAACTGTTTTCGGAGCCAAGAACTCAAGGCCATTAGAAATGTTGAACGCATCAATTTCACTCGGCGTCGTATTCTTCACCAAAATATACTCGTCCACTTTTGGCGCAAAATAATCTGCAGCTTTAAACTTCTGCGTTCCTACGTTATCGTAATAGGTGAGAATAATTGTTTTAAGCCTGTCTAAGTCGCGATTGCTTGATAGGTGGATATTCCCAATGGTAGTGTTGACAACATCCTTCATTCGCTTTGGAAGAACGCCCCAAACAATGCCTCCGACAACTCCGAAGATCATCACCCAGGAGAAAACCTTGTGGTCCTTGAGCCAATTAAAGCGTCGATCAAAGCGAGTTTCCTTCTTTGATTTTTTCTTTCTAGTCCGTTTGACTGGAGCAATCGGCTGCTCCTGAATCTCGCTTTCCATTGGCAATGATTTCTTTTGGTAAATCAGCGCGGAAATATAAACCAATTCACCACTACCAAACAAGGGTATAAATACGGTATTCATGACGCCCGTATTTATACGGTATTTTACCGTATAAATACCCTCCTGTTTTTCGCGATTTTTGAATCAGAGTATTCATTCAGTGACAGTTACACTACCGCACTTTTTCACCTCCTAGAATGTACTTGTGGATTTGTAAAAGACAATTTTATATTATTGCTGTTCACATACATATTAATAACTAAAAAAATAAACAAAATGAAAAACCACAAAGATTTCAAGCTTGACGAGTTGTCAGTTCCTGTTACACCGCCAGTGGGTGAAACAGAGGTTTCAGAACCTAACGGGGAAACCATTATCCTCACAGTAGTTTTGGTTGTTGTTATGGCCTAAACAGTTCAAATTATTAAACTAATCCAAGCTAAAATGTCAGACAAAGAAAAATTATTCGAAACATCGGCCCTGTCAGTACTTACTGAAACAGTAGCCAAACCAAACATTAAATCAGCATTGGATAAGCTGCTGAAGCAACGTCAAGTTGTGATTGATTTGGTTATGGCCGAATTGAAGTCAAGCTCAAACAAATCTGCAGCTGATGCTTTTTTAAAAAGCACTGCAATTGCACCTTTGGCGATAGAAAGAATGAAATCGCTGGGTAAAACGACCTCTGAAGAAGAGGTTCATGCATCAATCAAGGAATTATCGCTGTAAATATTAAAACTTCAGGTTTTGAAGAATGAAATGCCTAAGATTAAGACACTATTTGATGCTGAAGAAAGATTGGCTCAAGTTCCAATGCTGAACTTATTCACTGAAAAATGTGAAATGATGCTACAGTCTGGAGATCCGAATCTAACGTTTTGGGATTGCAGGCAATATTTTTCATCGCTTATAAATTCCAATTTTTTGGAACAGTTGCTTAATTACGAATTAAAGAAAACATTGGATGATAATTTGTACTTACCTGTGGGCGGCATTTCTGAATGGGATCTGGCAATTTTGATGACCAGCAATTTTACACTGAGTCTAAAATTGCTGGATCCCTCTCTAACTATTTCAAACCGACTTTATAGTAATTCGCAACATTCAATGATGGCTATTGTTGGTAACAATGACCATAGTTCAGCAATCATAGAGAACTTTTATCAGCCCGCACCTTTTCCAGATGATATTCTCGATGTTACCAAAAAACTAATTTCATTGGGAGAAAAAAAGATTGTCAAAAATGAAATCAATGCCAATAGAGCTGGTTATGATGTTTACCGTATGCTTTCTGTCAGTGAACCGATAGCTGTATTGTTTTTTTCTACCAAAAGTTTGTTGTCACTGCGTTGGGAGTATGATCTGGAAAATCATCTTCCTTGTCGAGCAGTTTCAGCTAATTCCAATTCTTCCAGGTTAGACTATACTGCTAAAATGTTGGGTGAAGTTTGTAGTTCCACTTCTATGACACCATTAAAAAAATTAATGGAGCATCCCGATCATTTTGTAAGATGGTCAGCAGTTAAAAGCGCTTTTAAAATTGATTTTGACGAGGGCGTAAAGCTTTTGGAATCTTGTCGTTTTGATTCTCATCCACACATAAGGGAAGCGGCCAAAAATACATTGTCAAGAATTAAAGTTCAACTTAAATCTGAATAAGAATATGGCTCTGACCATTCATACAACTAGCGATAAAAAAAGTTCTCTTGAAGAATATTTAGAGACAATATCAAAAATTGATTTAGCAGATATAGATCAGGTGTTGGAGTCAAGTGAAAAACTAAAAGAACTTTCAAACAATAAAAATTTCTTGATCGATAAATTGAATCAGGAATTAATGGATTTTGGGAAATTCCAATCACATAATACTTATTCAGCTCAGACATTAACACTTGGTGGCGGTAAAAATTATGCGGTAAGGGCAAATATGTGGTTGCCAAGGGAAAACAATGAACCGAACTCAACTGAGAGTTGGGAAAACAAATTGTATGCTTACTCTTTACCGCACGACCACAATTTTTCTTTTTTAACCGTTGGATATTGGGGTAGTGGATATAATACCACGATTTATGAATACGACTCTGAAAAAATAATTGGTTACCCAACAGAAAAAGTAGATATAAGATTTTTGGAAGAAACAACTTTACCTGAGGGAAAGGTGATGTTTTATCGCGCAAGCAAAGACATCCATACCCAAGAGGAACCTAAGGATTTCTCCATTTCCCTTAATCTATTGATCATTTCACCTGAAGTACATATAAAAAATCAGTACTGGTTTGATTTAAAGGATTCTTCTATCAAGAATTATGTGCAAACTTCTTCAAGATCTAGACTGATCATTTGTAATCTTGCGAAATGTATTCATAACGATAAAACCATTTCTATTCTTGAAGAATTGGCTCGCAACCACATTAATCCAAACGTTCGATACAATGCCCTTGATAGTTTGGCGTATATCCTGCCAGAAGAGTCGCTAGGATTATGGAAAAGAGGATTGGAAGATCCAAGCACCTATGTTAAACATATGTCCAAGAATTTTGTGTCAAGGTTGGGTAATGTGATTGAGAAGATTTGAGTTGAGGGAGCACCAATTACTTTAACCGCACAGAATGATTTGTTTTCGCAGGAGCGATGTGCATATCTTCTGGAAAATTATCCGTTTGTAAACGGATAGTATTTGTTCCTGAACATATTTTAGTACGATTAAAACGAATACGTTTCCCCTCTGAGTGAAAGAAGCGCCGCACTTCCGTTTGGAATGCGGCGCTTCCGGTTAAAGCAGACTCCAACGATAATATCACTTGGCTTATTCTTACGATTTATTCGTTGAGTTTGGTGTAATGTTTGGTCGAGGTAGATTAGGACGATCAATACAGAAGATTGCTCCTCTAGTGTACCAAGCAACAATAAGAGATAGCCCGATCCCGAGGTATAAATTCGCACAACCGCGAAAGACGATCAGCAAGTAAGAAATCAGCGGAAATACAGCACCAGCAATTACAGATGCAATTTCCTTTTTGACCCGGCATTGAGAATAATTGCATTCGTTTTTCCATTGTTGGAACAACCTAATTCCTAATGCCATAAATCCAGCACTAACTAGAACAAGCCATAGGCAACACGACGAAAAGTAGAGTGTAGTGTATCCAACCGTAATTGCAATTTGTGCAGCAAAGAGAAGCCCCCATTTGCATGGCTTATTATCACATCCCAAAAACCACGCTAGAAATAGACCTGCGGTTACGCTCCATCCAATTGCTTGAATCCAACCCAACAAAGGCACCCGTGTGCATAAACTCACTATTAGGGCAAGAATCGTCAGCGAGGCGGCGACAACCATAGCCCAACGCAATGTTCCGCACCCATCCGACTCTTCGTCAGTTGACGGAGTCTCGCTGCATGGCAGAACAGTTTTTGAGAAACCCTTCAAACATTCTGAATGACCATCGATTTTGAGTGTAAAATTGTGGACCCCTTCACCGAGCGTCATCGTTCGATCAAAAACGAATTCAGTGGTTGTCTCCTCGTGGAGAGGTACGACGCCATGACTCAGAGTTACGTGCACAGGTGAGAGCGCACGGACATGGGCATGCAGCCGAGAGATCTGACTTCCACACTCTATTCTTATATCGGTGATGTTAAGGTCTCGATCCAATGTACATTCGCAATCATCTGCGGCAACTATTTCAAAATTTCTGTCGCACTCAGACCGACCTTCAAACTCTAAAACCGCCGTAAATGATCCGAACGGATATTCATAGTCAAGACCGCGTACTATGGTTGACCCAAAAATGTTTGTCCAATCACTGTACTGTTCTAAGTCATCACGAAATCTCCACCTGCATCTGAACCCTGTGCACATTCCTGGATCAACCCGAACGGACAACGTTCTCTTTCGACGGCCATCCGAACACATTTCAGGAGTAACAGAAAAACCGGAGACTTCTGGACATTTGGACTTCGTACAATCCCCAACGTCGATCCACCAACCGATAGCAGGACAGGCGTCCATCGATGGTTCTCTAACCAGAATGTTTCCGCTCCACCCCCCTTCAACTTTAAATGTGGTTGAAATTTCCTTGGGTACTCCAGCAAGAACTGGTTCGCGGATAACTTCAACAATTGTTCCGGCACTATTGACATAATATACCATCGCCGAAATATCACTTCGCGATCCCGGTGTGACACGAAACTTGAACGTCACATCTCGATAACCACAATCATCACATAATTCATCCTGTCTTAATTCAATCAGAGAATAGGACGGACATACCGCTTCGTCGCAATTGAGAAACACAGTTTGTCGAACTTCACAATCTGAGCCGGGATCATCACACGATACCTCAATATCAATTTCTCTTCCACATTGAAAGGGATAATTGAGGCTGGAAAAATCAACACTCCATATACCGTCAGTAATTACAAATACCGTTTCACCTAGCTCAGCATAAATATCCGGTGCTTGTCGTATGGATCCTTTTAGACGGGAACAATCTGATACTGTTCCTTCAAGAATTATTCGCGATAGATTTCCCGCAGAATTACGTAACCCGCGAATTTTCGCGGCGTCAAGAGTAAGTTCACATGTCATAGTAGTAGGGGTTACAGCGGTACAAAATAAACGAATTGATTAATCTAAAGCAACCCTTCTTCTGCGAAAGAGAAAAAAGTGCGTCCGCTTGTTGGATCGCCAGTAGCCTCAGCACTAAGAATAATGTGATCGAGTAGTGAGAGGTCAAGTATCGAAGCACCATCACTGATGCGTTTTGTCAGTTGTATATCTGCCTGGCTTGGCTGTACCGATCCACTGGGATGATTATGTGCAAGTATCATCGCTCCTGCGCCAGCTGCTAACGCGGTCATGAAAACAATTTTTGGATCGACTACAGTGGTGTTCATTCCGCCGATGGAAATTACGCTGCGGGAAATCACACGATTTGCGCGATTGAGAAGCAGCATGACAAAGTATTCACGTAATGCAATTTGTCCCTCAGGAATCATGGATCGACACAGCTGTTCGGCATCTGCGCTTCGGCTAATCTGCGAGGCATTACGTAGGAATTCTGTTGGTCGGTATAACAGTTCAATGTCTGTAACAAATGGTGTTCGCTGCTTTCTCATGTTGTCTCTTTTTGGTTCACACTTCGGGTGATTGTTTCCTTATGCACCTTTTTGTGAGCCGCGACGGCAATGAAACAAGGACGCGCGCAAGAAATTTTCATGCGATCATTTTAAAAACAAGAATGAAAAATTGTTGCAGCGCGATTTATCCTGCCTTGTTTCATTACCGGCGTGGCGGATACCTTTGCATAAGGAAACAAATCACCGATACCGATGTTGTGACCAGGACAATACGAGAAAGCAGAAGAAGGATTATCTTTACAGATAGAATGGAGACCAAACAATTTCCCGAATGTCCTAACTGTAGGTGTACGCTGTACGACCTAACGGTCGCGCATGAACAAACCGGTTATATCTGTGCCTGTCACAATTTGCTTTTCCCGTCTGACTTCAAGATGTGCGAGAAGGGATACGAGGAATCCGTGCTGTGGTCGGAGTTTTCCAAGAATTGATTTCAGAATCGACCATGGCGCTTTAATCGAAATCGAACAAGTCGACGATACTGATTTCAAGCGCAGTCGCAATTGCATGCAGCGTATCGTGTGTGACATTACTCTTGCCGCCTTCAATCTGCGACACAATTTCGCGCGTGATACCAGCCTCGTACCCTAGCTGCAACTGAGAAATGCCTTGAGCTTTTCTTGCCTTGCGGACATTCTCTCCTATTTTCTTTCGGGAAACCTTTGCTGATGGCGTTTTCACTGTGAAAAGGTCGGAAAGCCCGAATTTTTTATGTGAAGTATACTTCTCGTTTCGTTGTTTCGTTATACTTTAGCAATGTGAAGTATAAGTCTCGTCCTAAAACCCATCCGATGAAGCACCATCTCGTTATCATGCTTATTTCGTGCCTTTCCCTAACTGCATGTTCCGATCCCGGCTCCGAATATGTGGACATTTGGGTCATGCGAGGCACGCCTAATAGAATCACCATTTCTCAAAAAGGCGATTCCTTTCAGATTGTAGCCTCACCAATATTTCAGGGTGTGTATGTACTCGATGATCAAGGAAGATTGGTGAATGGCATGCCCAACACTCGCTTTGAATACGATGATGAGAATGATGTGATTGTATGGGGTGGCAATGATCCATGGCCTACCAGTGAAATATTTGAGCGACTCGCTACTCACAATGAAAAAATGGAAGGTCTAGATTCAGACATTGCAGTAGTTGTAAATTCTACTGTGCCGGAAGTAATCGACACAAACAAATTAACAGGGCACTGGTCAACCACATACGCCTATTACGCGAGCACCGTCACAGCTAATCTGGATATAATAAAACAACCAAATGATTCATGCGAAGAGTATCTCTGTATTTGGACCACATCAGGCGGTAGCGCTGACCACGACAGGAAGACTTGGTGCGCGAAAGCGACTAGCGGCATGCTTGCAGCTGACACAAAAATGGGTGGTCGTGCAACACACATGTATGCGGTTAAGAAGGATGATCGCACACTGTCGGTAACGTTTTCGTACAATTCGGATGAGATTCTGCCGTGGCGCTTAGAATTCACGAAGCAATAGTTCCGAAAGAAATATGCACCATTCGCAAAGTAGTTCGCCGCGTTCTAAAAAAATTAATGGCCTTTGATTTCAGATGAAAAATGGATAAACGTTGAAGTTGATAAATAATGAAGGAGAATTGTTGCTATGGAAACAACAAATGAAATACCTTTCCGTTGTTAAGCGCTATTCAAAAAGAAATTAGATTGTGTCATTTGGGATATCGCCAATTCCCCCCGGCGGTATCCCTGACACGCCAATGGAAGGCAATCACGGAGCATCGGTGCTCTGTGTGCTTCGCATACTGCGAAGCGTGGAGGGGTTGTGTTCAATTGCATCATTGAATAATTCCGTGCTCACTGCTCGGCTGCTTTTGTATTGCCCTAACTAAACATAAATCATTAACCCAAACACCCATGAAACACAAATTCTCCCGAATCAGAAGCAAAGTGCTGCTGATTGTAGGTATGATCGCACTGAGTGTGCAAGGTATCTCGCAAAATCCATCAACCAGAGTCTTTGAAGACTGGAACACAACTTCAGGAACACAGAACAATTACCAACGTTCAATTGTCCGCAGTAAAGCGCTCGGCGGCGCTACTTACTATTATACGTGTGGCTCTACGTTAAATTCATCTGGTAATTACGACATCCTAATTCAAAAGAAGAATGCTTCCGGCACCGTCTTGTGGTCACAAACTTACAATGGCGCTGGGGGTGGTAATGATTATGGTGCAGATGTGCAGATTTCAACCACTGGCAGTGTTTACGTGTGCGGTACTTATTATAAGAACAGTACTGACTCTAATAACGCCATCGTTCTCAAGTACAATGCTTCTGGAACTCAGCAGTGGGCTTACACTTACAATGGTGCAGGATCGAGACATGATGGCTTCGCAGCGATGCAGATAAGTACCAACGCAATAGTAAGTGTTGGAACCACTTATAAAGGCAGCACGAATCTGTACGATATGTTAGTTGCACGAATTGATTCCAGTGGAAATCAAGTGTGGACGCAAACGTGGGATCATGTGAACCTTAATGATGTTGCGGTAAATCTTTGGAACAGTGGAACGAAAGTTTACATCGCCGGAGGCGCACAATCAGCAACTACGACATTTAAATACGCGGTGTTTAATGTGAAACTTTCAGACGGATCAATTCAAGGGTCAACAGTTACGGGAGGAACGGCGTTCGGTTTCGATCAGTTGACCGATATTCAATACGATGCGAATGGGTACATCTATCTTACTGGTGGCGTGATTAACACAGGAACGATCTATGACATCAAGACCGTAAAACTAGATACAGCTCTGAACATTATTTGGTCAGCTACTTATGCAAGTTCAGGAGCGTACAATGATGTTGGGACTGGTCTTGCAATAGATCAGGTTGGCAACGTAATCGTTACTGGCTACAGAACTTCTGCTACGTCGGGCAAAGATTACGTTACAATAAAATACAGCAGTGGTGGAACACAGCGATGGGTTTCGACATTCGACGGTGGTATTAATGCTTCCGACAGTGCCACGTGTATAGTCGTGAATCAAACTGATACAAACAAAATTTACGTGAGTGGATTTAGCTACAACGGTTCGTCCAAAGACTATTGGACATTGAAGTACGACGGCTTGGGTAACCTGAAATGGGATATAGGATTTAATAATTTGTACAATGGAGATGATCGAGCGACAGCAATTGCGTTGGATACTTCAGGCAATGTGATTGTAACTGGTCAAAACAAAATTAATCCAACAACATATATCTACACCGCCGTAAAATATATTGAAAAAAGCGCACTCGCTGCAAAAGACACGATCCCGTATGTTTCAAGTTCATTTGTGTTTACTGAAAATCGCGGTCAAATACTCGGTACCGATTCTACGCTACATCCCGAAGTGAAATTCTATACGATGCACAGTGCACCAAATGTGTATTTCATGGACACCGTGGTTTCATACGTTTTTACAAAGCTGGATACAGCTGCTTTGAATGATACTGTGGTTCGCGTGGATATGAAATTCAAGAACAGCAATGCAGATCAGAAAATACGACCGATAGATGCTCGGGCGGAATACAGTAATTTCTTCCTGCCTCACACTCCGGGTGGTGCGTGTCACGTTCAAAACTACAATCAACTTGTATCATTCAACGTTTGGAACAACGTAGACATCGTCTATGGCAGCAATCTAAAGGGACTCAAGTACTATTTTGTCTGCAAGCCGGGCGGTGGTGGAAATCCAGCAACTCAAATTGATCTTAAATACTACGGAGCAGATAGTGTCAAGATAAATGGTAGTGGGCAATTGGTTATCTATACAAAACTTGGAACCATCATTCAACCGAAAGCAGCTGCATGGCAGCTTGACGCAAGCGGCAATTATCAATCGTTGGGATGGCAGCCGAGTTACATAATGCTCGGCACTAATGAAGTTGGCTTCACGAGTTTCGGTTCCTTCAACACCGCGCTTCCGCTTATCATTGCAGTGGATTGGGGAAACATATTTACGACAAGCGCTGTAAATAATCTTTGGTGGAGTACGTATTGGGGCGATCAGGGTGGCGACTTTTTCCTAGACGTAACTACAGATGCTATCGGTCGTCCATTTTATGCCGGCTACTCGAATAATGCCAATTTCCCGTATGGTCAGGGAATGAGTACGACAATTCCATTCGCAGGAAGCAACGATGCGATACTAATAAAAATGGATACAGCGTGTGGACCTATGTGGACAAATTTCTTCGGAGGTACCGCATCTGACGTCGCATGGGGAGTGACAACTGATATCTATGGCAATAGTATTATTTGCGGGCAATCAGCTTCAAGCGGTACTGGCAGAATTCCTATTGCAACTCCAACAGGGGGATACCAAGACACCGTAAACAATGGTTATGTTGTCGATGCATTCATCGCCAAATTTGATTCGACTGGAACATCTTTACAATGGTCAACCTATTACGGTGGAGTCGGCGCCAATAGTGGATCGTACGAGATCTTTGAAAAATGCGCGACGGATCCGTTTGGTAATTTATATTTCGGAGGACGGGGAAGTGACACACTCACCCCTACCTTTTTTAAATCTGGTGCATACAATAATGATACGCTTGGCGACGGCATCGTCGCCAAATTTTCCAATGGCGGCATACGCGATTGGATCACGCTCTTTCCTGGGCAGATACACGATATTGCGCTTGATCAGCAGATGCATATATTCATCGCGGGTGGAATGTTGGGTAGCGGTCTTCCAATTAAAAACAAAGGTGGTGGCGTGCAGTCTACGAACGCAGGCTTCACCGATGCATTCATTACTGAATTTGAACCAAACAAGGACAGTATCATTTGGTCAACATACTACGGCGGAGAATTGCAGGATGTCGGTTATTCCATTGCCATTGATGATAGTCATTCAGCTGTGTACCTAGTTGGTATGACTCGAAGCGACACCGCTCTTACTGTGCCGTTTCCAATGGTAGACTATGATATTTTCACAACTGCAGACTTCCTTAATGAGTTCAGTTCAACGGTAGTAATTCCAAACACCACGATGAAAGTTGCAGATGCGTTTTTGGTTCGGTTTGATCAAAACACCGGCGCACCCAAGTGGTCTACGTTCTTTGGCGGATTCCATGAAGACGAAGCCCGTTGCGTTACAGTGGATGGGAATGGGTTCGTCTATGTTGGAGGATACACTAAAAGTGGTTCCACATTTTCTGCAACTAACGAGAAGATTGATTTTCCGGTCTGGGGTTCACCTGGCTACTATGTAAAACCAGACATTACTGGTTGGGAAGGTCTTGATGTTGATGCATGGATCGCAATGTTCACTCCGAATATGGAATTATCGTGGACAACCTATTACGGAGATGGCTTGCAAAGCAATCTGTATGGCAGTGGCAATTACGTAACGGGACTTGCAGTTGCCAATGACGAGGATTTGTACTACGCAGGATATTCTAGTAGAGGTTACAATGCAATAGCACTACCACCGGTTGAGTATTCAAATGCTATCACAACGGATTATTATCAAGCTAATCCCGTTCTCAATAGTGGTGACGCCTTAGCCGCACGCTTCGATTTAACAGGCAACGCTGGTGTGGGAATCAATGATGACCCTGAAGCAATACACAATGGCAATTTGGTCGTTTTCCCTAATCCTTCATGGAATTCAATCACAATAGTTGCTGATTCATTGCAGGAAAATGCCGCGGAAATCGTAATTTACAATATGCTTGGCGAGGTGGTATACCGACAGAAGGTTCAAGTAGTAGGACCCCAGTTGCGATTGCAAGTTGATATTTCGTCATTTGCGGATGGAGTCTATACGGTCGGTCTAACTTCGGGCACTTCGCAGAGCACACAGCGATTCATTAAAACTGAATAATGCGCATTCGCAATTCTTGCATGATATTACTTCTGCTTTTCATTGGGCACGGAACTTCTCGTGCCCAATGGAATCAGATTAATGCGTACGATAGCACAATGGGATATCGAGACGTATTCTTCCTTAGCGACAATATTGGATTTGTGGTGGGATATAAATCTGATTCGCAAAACGGTTCGTATCCCGGTGTCATATTACGCACTCTGGATGGAGGAAATAGTTGGGATACAACGTTCACGAATAATTTTTGTGGGTTGAGATGCGTATATTTTTCTGACATGGATACTGGATACGCAGGTGGCTTTGGCGGTGTGATTTTGAAAACAGTTGATGGAGGAAGTACCTGGGTAAATCTTGCGCAACCATTTGGTAACGTGCCTTGGCTTGCGTGTCACTTTACAAGTGGAGATACCGGATATTTCAGTTGTACTTCAGTAGGACCGCATATTGTTATTAAGACTACTGACGGTGGACAAACGTGGACACAGTTGGCTGATACCGCCGGAAATGTAATTGGTGGTCATGCAATCTATTTTGCAAATCCTGACACGGGCCTTGTCATTACTTCTGGACCAGTGTACAAAACGACTGACGGTGGATTTTCTTGGATACAAGTACCGCTACTTCCGAGCGCATGCGCCGGACAGGACGTACACTTTATAGATGGCATGAATGGTTTTGTAGCCGGAAATGGCTTTGGTGGCCAGTGGGGTAATTATGGTTCAATTGCAACAACGGCTGATGGAGGCCAAACATGGACGACACAATCCTTTTACAATATTTTTCGTCTTGAGGATATGACATTCGCTCCTAGCGGTCGCGGATATGCAGGTGGTCAAAGCAATTCTTTCGATGATTTACAGATGTTATCTACTCTCGATGATGGCGCAACATGGTTCCCTCAACAAGTGAATCACGGTCTGATCATTCCGACGTTTATGGGCATTAGTGCACCTAGTGATTCTGTGGCGTATGCAGTTAGTTTGAATGGATTGATTTACAAAACCACTAATGCAGGTGGACCATTGTTAAGTACAAACGAAATTGAAACTCAAGGTGCGATTAACATTTATCCAAACCCAGGAAGTGATGTTGTTACATTTCAATTCTCCGATGCTCAACAATCGCACGAGCTTATAATCTGTGACGGGCTTGGCAGAGAAGTATGGCGTGAAGAAATGAGCGGATCTTCACTCACGATTTCCGTTCAGGGATTTTCAGAGGGAATCTATTTCTATTCGGTCACAGGTCAAAATGGAGCGTCGGTCAAAGGGAAATTTCTCGTTCAATAGAGAATCATGACCAATGGACGACGTTTAGAATATATTAAACCCGATGTGACACATCGGGTTTAATATATGACTCACTACCGACACTTCATCGGCTTGCATTGTGTCCTACATTTAGGCGCTTTACATCGCTTTGCAAAACCAATATAGTCCTCGTCGAAATGTCTTTTGTAAAGCTCCTTGGTTTCTTCAAAGGCATCCGTAAGATTTTGAGCATCCTTCTTCCCATTCATTCCGAAATACGGATAGTGGTGCAGAAAATAACCAAACAGCAACTCACAATCCTCCGCATATTTCGCAGTGTCAAGAATGTGCTGATGCCAAAATTTGTCGACCGGACCATTCGGCACAATGTCTTTTTCAGGATACAGGCGCTTAAGTACGAGAAAACGTTTGTACTCAACTTCTGTTTCATCACACATTCCCTTGGTCCAGCCCTCACCTTCTTCTTTGTCGCGAAGTTTGAGCTTTATCATTTTCAAATCAAGTGACAAGATATCATCCATGAAAATGGACTCAATTTTCGGGTTCTCTATCAACAAATGCATGGGGTATATAATTTAGTGAATAGCTAAATTAAAGAGATAAACATTCAGTTCATAGCCTGAATATAAAAAACTAAATTTTGTAGTTAAATCTCAGAACTCCCGCTTTTTATTTCGCGCCTATCCCTTTTGCGGAATTTTGGTGTTTTTATGAGCGGTTGGATTTAGTAGGTTTACGGAAAACTAATCGCTTTATGGAAGATTCTACTGATGGTAAAGAGGAGCAACAGATCACATATCAGCCCATTGATTACCTAATGGCATTTGATTTTCTGTTACAACAAATTGCCAATCATTATTCCATTGAAGTTCCAGCGGACAAGTGGAATGAATTCAGTAAGCGAGTTGAAAATGATTTAAAAACAAAATATGGAATTGGATTTGAAGATTATGTCGGAATGTGTGAACAATTACAAGAAGACAAATACATAAAAGGAGAAAGAGAGTTTCACAATAGAATTACAATAAAGGGGCGATTACTTTTATTAAATGGCGGGTATAAAAAACATATCGAAAAAGAACATCGACAACAGAAACGATTCTGGATACCAATCTTCATTTCCATACTATCTGCAATTGGGATAGTAGTGACAGCAAGTGTAAACTATTCTAAGATGAATGAAAAAGAAAAAGACATAAGCACGCTACAGAATAAGATAGAGAGGATAGAGAAAGAGTTAGACTCGTGTAAAACAAAATAGCTTCGGAATCATTGTCGAAAACAAACAGTGTGTTATATACTTCGGAATTAAACCAATAATTCAAAAAACGATTCCGCCAAACCCCAATACGTTTCAATCAACACCCCTTCCGTAAAGCGTGTAACTACCGTAATACACCCAAAGTTCCGCAAAAGGGATAGGGCGTTTTATTTTATTGAAGTACAAAGAAAAAGCCGGAGTTAACTTTTTCTGGCTTTCTATTTATAACGTTGATCACTTCCCTTTGGTCTTGGGTTTGTTGCCCCGGTCTGGACCAGAAGGGACGCCGTGCTTCTTACTGGGATAATTAGGATTCGTTTTGGGCGGAGGAATTGGTCTCGGCGGTCTTGGTTGCGAAGAATCTTGGTTAGCCATTGCTGTTGGATTGTTGGTTAAGAGTTAGTACCGATAATCACACGAAAATCATTATCCATCGTTGTGATAATTGTCCGAAAGTCGTTGGTCATGGTGGTTACAATCATGCTTGGTATGAATTGCAGTTTTGGAAAGATAAGATGATTCTACGTGTAATTCAGGGCCGCAATTAACACTTAGCTAAATTCCTTAGTCAGACTTCCTGAAAGCACGACCATAGATTGCGCTCATGGAATGTGCAACGCTCTACACGGTAATTTCTTCGACTGACGATGTTTACCGCATTGGCGCATCGAAAGCGGAGCTCGCTATTGAGGGTATCGCTCCCGCATGGAAGAAACATGAAACGGAATGGGGACGCCTGTACACGGAAGTCCATCCGCCAGCAGTATATCTCGATGGAGTCGGTGAGGAACAAAAAATTCCAAACACATTACAGAATGGAAGGAAACTTCGACGCAACGATATAGCGAGTCGGCTTTTCGGAAAAGATATTTATGGTACGGTATTCATTCATCCTCCCTCGGACAAAAGTGCAGACTTAGGAACCACACTCATTAAGC
>CAYUTR010000048.1:0-18459 GCA_964447465.1 uncultured Chryseobacterium sp. | reverse complement strand
CACGGTCCTGCAGGATTTTATCTTTTTCAGTTGCGGCATCTTTCACTGCCTGTTCCGATTTCATTGAATTCTCACGGGCCTGGTATTCTTCTTCTTCGAACTTCCGGACATTCTCAATATTCACAATGCTATCGTTGAGCTCCTTCGCCTTTTCATACATCTCCAGCGCCAGATCGTATCTTCCGGTTGCCTTGTAAATCTTATAAAGGCGATCGCAAGCATCACGCTCGTACTCCGGAATCTGCAGGGCTTCGGATAACTTAAGTCCCGCCATGGCCTGGCTTTCTGCCAGAGTAAATTGACGTTGTCCGAAATGGACATCGGAAATACACAACATATTGTTAGCGATCTGGATTGCATCATACAACGTATCGCAGAGGGAAAGTGAAATGTTAAAATAATGAATTGCGCTATCCGGTTGTTCGGCCATGCGAAAGGCGTCACCCAATCCATTATAAGCGTACACAACGTTCGTTGTATCTTCGGCGGCAAATCCAATTGGAATTGCGCGACGATAAAAGTCAATCGCATCCGGTATTCTCTTCTGTTCCCGGGCCATGTCACCAAGAAATGCAAGCGAGTAAGATGTTCGGCTACGATCACCGATATCTACGGCAATTTCATATGCCTGTTCATAATAAATAATCGCATTGGCCGTGTCATTGGTCTGTCGATACAAGCTGCCAATGGAGTTCAGGCAAAAGGAAAGCAGGATTTTATTATTCGTCTCTTCTGCTAATTTTTTAGCCTGCAAAAAATTAGAAAGTGCGGCAGCAAAATTGCCTTTGAAATCGTACGCTTTCCCCAGGGATGAATAACAAAAACACATCCGGTTCTTATCACGCGATTGTTTCGCAATTTCAAGAGCACGATTACTGTATATTATACAGCTGTCGTACTCTCCAATGGTGTAAAACATACTGCCAAGGCTGCTAAGACAAAAAGCTGAAATGGATGGAGCGCCACAACGTTCTGCAAGGAGGATAGCCTCTCTGTAAAGCTTAGTTGCCGTCGTTTTTTCACCTTGCATCCGGTACGCGTCTGCATTCCAACAGATGGCTTGTGCAACGAGTTTGTCGGAATGTAGAGAATCTGCTATTGATTTACATCGCATGAAATAGGTGCGCGCACTGTCGTATTCGCTTCCCCGGTAAATCGCAATTCCTTTGCGGCAGAGCGCATCTCCGATTCCGTATGGATAGTCGATCTGCACACTTAGCCTGTAAGCTTCTTCTGCGAGTTCTATATCCGCTGCACGCAGATTGTGCGACAATTCATTGAGGATATTTATGCGCTGTGTGTCGGAAGTGGCCAAAAAATATTCTTCCTTCAGCGAATCTGCAACGTAACCAACAGGAGCAGAATCATGCAATATGCTATCTACTATTGGGCTGAGCTGCAGTGCAGTTTCTGACGTCGTGCCAGAGCATGAAAACAGGAGCACGCACATAAGCGCCGGCAAGCTCCAGATAAAAATACCGCTGCGAAAAATGTTCATGCCAGTGTGCCGGTTATTGTGCTAATATAAATAGTATGTGCGTATATTTAGATGATGAATCGCGATTGGAACATTTTGGTCGTTTTACTGGTCTTCGTGAGTTCGATCACGATTACTGCGTGCAAAAAAGAAGATCCCGGCGTGCCCGGTCCTAATGAAGTATGGCTGGAGTATCAGCTGTTTCGTCCTTCAGAATTACAGGTTGCAGCTGGCACAACGGTGAACTTCATCAATAAAGGTAATCCGTCGCACGTGATTTACGGAAGTCTGTTTACCAGTCCGCGCATCAGTACGGATGAGACGTATTCGTATACGTTCACCACACCCGGAGTCTACTACTTTACCTGCGCAAGCCATTCAAGCATTTCGAGTGAGCAGGTAGCGATACGCGTACAATAGTGGCTTCCGCTGCGCGAGCTTTGCATGCTTCGACAGGCTCAGCACAAGCTCTGGCGCGGAGTAACTGAGAATTCTGAAAATTGGATCTTGGCCTTCGATCAACCCACGCGGCACGGGCGTCGGTTATTAGCACAATCCACCGTGGTGCAGATCGCTTTAACGATCTCTACTTTTCTCGTGGGTATTTTTTTAGAAAACAAAGGGCGCCGTTACGCAGTGCCTCCGTGTAAAGCGTCGCAGACACAACGATATTGTTAGCCAAGCCAGAAAAGTAGCTGTGAAAACACGTCCAAACTCCCTAATTGGACGCTTGAACGGTGCCATTTCAGTATATTTGGAAACATGCTGAAACGTACCACCCCATTCCTGTTCTCCCTGATTCTTCCCGCGTTTTTATTCGCGCAACAGGTCCCGAATATGGATCACTACGAGCCCGCTAAATCGAGCGGGACTTTGCCTCCTGATGTACTATCTACAACAACTGAGAAGTACGAAAAATCAAGAGAGAAAATCAACACTGATCAGAGTGAAGAACTCCAGAAAGCAGAAGACGACTTCTATCTGCAGACGAATTATGCAGTAGATCAGATTCTCTACAGTGGAACCATTCTTGTTAATGATTCCATGGGGAATTATGTGAATCGTGTAGCTGATTCACTGCTGGTGAACGATCCTGAAACGCGGGCGCAGATCAATATTTATGTTCTCCGTTCACCGGTTGTGAATGCGTTTGCAACTGATCGCGGTTCGATTTTCGTAACTGTGGGATTGCTCACGCGCCTGCACAATGAAGCAGAGCTCGCATTCGTACTTGCGCACGAAATCATTCACTACAAACGTCGTCACGTACTTACAGGATACATCGAAGGCGTGCAGATGCAACAGGGCGACGGAAAATATTCTGCCACTACAGCAGAGAACCGTTTCCTGAAACGACACAGCTATGCACGTTCGCAGGAAACCCAGGCCGACGAAGAGGGATTTGACATGGTTGTTGCTTCCAACTACGATCCTCATGCCGCAATGGGTGCGTTTGAAATTCTTCTGATGGCCGATTTTCCATTCACGGATGTTGATTTCAACAAATCACTTTTCGAGTCTCCGAATTTTGTGTTTCCGTCGAAATTTTATTCCGACACAATTAAGGAATACAAAATTGACGAAGACGACGAAGAGAACGAATTGGCAACACACCCTTCTGTACCGAAGCGTCTGAAGAACATGAAACGCCGTCTTGGCAAACTGACCGGCACTGATACACTTGGTTCTTATTTTCTCGTCTCGGAAACTTTGTTCTACCGCATACGTGCGATGGCGATGTTCGAAGAGGCTGCTTTGCATACGAATGATGGAGAATACAAAGAAGCAGTGTACGTCAATCAAAGCGTGCAGCAAACGTGGAAGAGCAACTATTATCTCGAGAAGGAAATGGTGCGGGCGATGTACGCCATTACGGTAAAGAAAAATGCTCCGTTTGTTTTCGAAGATCTGGCCGAATTGTTTGCACTCATTTTTACCGGCGATTATGGTGACGATGATGAAGGAAAACCTGTTGGTGAAATGGGTCGTGCGAAATCGTTCATTGATAAAACCGATCAGAAGGGCTGGAACATTGCATCAGTGAAGTATGCGTGGAAAGTACATCAGAAATATCCGGACGATGTAGACATTGCTACATGGACAACAGGATTGTTCCGCGAAATGACTGTGCTGAATGAACTCGAGATAAATGATTTCCAGGAGAACGACAGCATGCAGGTCGTGATCGGAAACAAGATCATGTCAGATACTTCACTAACCAATCGTCTGAAAGGAAATACTGCTATGGATCGTTGGCAGGTTGCGATTGATAAGATGGACAAAGATTCTCTCGATGGTTACAAGTATTGGGAATTTGCGTTCATCGAGGAACTGAAAGATTCAGCTTTCGTGAAGATGTTCAAAGACGCAATGGTGTATGCCGATAGTCTTGAGGCGGTTGATTCGGCGTATGATGAAGTCTACTCGAAGAAAGAGATCAAGAAACGGGATAAAGAAGAGAACGAAGCCTTCTTCGGTCCGCAAGGGTTGACAAAAATTGTCATCATCAATCCTGTTTATCAATCGTACGACGATCGCATCAAGAACGGTCAGCTCGATGTGCGCAAGTCGATTGACGGTCGCACGGCGATGATGCAGAGCATGCAGAGCAGCGCGCAGATGTGTGGTATGCAGTGCGAGATTCTTGATCCGGAGCACATGGATTCAACAGACGTCGACAAATTCAACGATCTGATGATCATGAACGATTGGTTCGGGCAGAAAGGAAATTTTAAGGAAGGTGAAGGCTTGCCGGTCCGTCAGACAGATATGGAAATGATGGCGAAGAAGTACGGCACTAAATATTTTATGTGGATGGCGTACTACACCAATCGCGAGAAACGCGGTGGCACGCTGTTTCGCGTGTTGAGCCTTGCATTCGTTCCGCTTGCGCCACAAGTTGCGTATCGACTCGTTACTCCGAAAGAAGATGTTTACTTCGTTGCGATTCTTTACGACATAACGACTGGAAAACCGGTTTGGGGCGTGCAGCGGAATATTGAAAATCAACACCCGACAGAAGCGAAATTGGATCTTCAGATGTACGACATGATGCGTATGCTGGCAACACCTAAGGAGGACTAGATATGAGAAAACTACTTTTCATAGCTGTATTGCTGGTTACAAGTGTAACTGTGTCGGCACAATCGAAACCTAAAAGCGGGTATCTCGGAAAACGATTGATCATTTGCGCAGAAGGTTCATACTCCCCGAATTATCACTCGATAAGGGATTTGCTTCTGAGTTATAATCTTCAGTACGGCGGAAATATTCATTTCATCACAGGACGATTTTCGCAGGTAGGAGTTTCATATAACATGTATGGACTTGGTGCTCATGAACGTTATCGTGATGACATTTCCAATGCGAATAAGATCAAAGGTTATCAGGTCGGTGTGTCGTACAGAAAATTCCGCGAGAAGAGAGGCGGCCTTGCACCAATTGGAAAGTTCGTTGATCTGACGATGTATTACCATTCGAATACCTATTCTCCTTCCTTGATCGGCGTAGCTCCTTACATGGGCGAGCCAATTAAACTGACAGGAGTTTCTGCGCAAATTGGATTCGGCACCCAAGGAATTTACTGGAAGCGTGTTGTTGCAAACGCGGGCGTTCGTTTCGGTTATCCGATTTACACTGTGGCTGTAACTGGCGGAGATTCTTTCAATCTCGATTATCCGCAGTACATGAAGCAACGTTTGTTGTACAAGGATGTGTTCTCGGCGTATTTTGGAGTAGGGTTTATTCTGTAGCAGAAAAAAGGGAACGCGGATTTTTATCTTCGTTGTTTTCTATTTCGCTTCGCAAGGATGACTAAGGTAAAATCAGAATATTCAGGATTTCGGATTTTATGAGATAAGCCCGGGGTTATCTCATAAAATTCAGGATCGAAATTCTCAATCTACCATGAAGATCGATCATAGCAACTAACACCAGCGAAAAAAGAAATCCGCGCACCTATTTTTTCTGTTCGCGTATAAAGAACACGCCAACTATCACCGTCACCGTTGCCACAATCACCGGATAATATATCCCCGAGATATTATTCCCACTCTTTACCACCAACATCTCGGCAATCAACGGTGTCAATCCGCCAAACACTCCGTTACCGATGTGATACGGTAGTGACATCGATGTGTATCGGATATTCGCAGGAAACAATTCGACCAGGAATGCCGCGATTGGTCCATACGCCATAGTCACGAATATGAGTTGAATAAAAATTAGAAGGCCCATCCTAAACAGTGTTGGGGAGGGAAGGTGAATCTTCACAGGTCCTTCAACCCAGCCACCACCTTTGATTTGCACGAGATCTTGTTTTACTTCACCACCATATGGATATGCGTAAGTGGCGACACCAGTGGAATCTCCGTCTACATTGACACCTGTAACCGCAATTATTGGATGTTCACCACCTGGCCTCCACGATTTATAGTTAGCCTCATCAGCCATCTCTGTGTAAATCGGCACATAAAAAATTGCACCCAATGCAATTCCAGTCAGCATGATCCATTTTCTTCCAATGCGATCACTCCACCATCCGAAGAAAATAAATAATGGTGTTGCCAACAGAAGAACAACCAGCAACATTTTCTGAATTTGCGTTGGATCAATGCTCAATGTCTTCGTGCAGAAATTCATCGCGTAGAATTGTCCGGTGTACCATACAACACCTTGTCCGGCCGTTGCACCAAACAACGCAATCAAAACCCATTTTAGGTTTTTCCATTGGGTAAAACTTTCTTTCAGCGGATTCTTCGAAGTTTTTCCTGATGCTTTCAATGCAGCAAACTCCGGCGACTCTTCCATCTTTCTTCGGATGGCGAATGATCCCGCAACAAGCAGAACGGAAAGGAAGAACGGAATTCTCCAGCCATAATCAGCAAACTCTTCAGGACTCATCGCTGACTTACAAAGAAGAATTACTCCAAGCGAAATGAAAAGTCCGAGTGTTGCTGTTGTCTGAATGAAGCTGGTGAAAAATCCTTTGCGTCCTTCAGGTGCATGTTCCGCTACGTACGTAGTTGCTCCACCGTATTCACCGCCGAGTGCGAGTCCCTGGAGTATTCGCAGAATCAAAACAAGTATCGGTGCAAGCATTCCGATAGATGCGTAGGAAGGAATTAATCCGATTGCGAAAGTTGCTCCGCCCATGATGAGTAGGGTGAGGAGAAAGGTGTATTTTCTTCCGACAAGATCACCGAGTCTTCCGAACACCAATGCGCCGAACGGACGAACCACAAATCCTACTCCGAAAATTGCGAGCGTTGCAAGAAATCCGGCAGTTGGATTTTCCTTCGGAAAGAATTGCGTTGCGATTACCGGCGCCAGACTTCCGTAGATGTAGAAGTCGTACCATTCTATTACAGTGCCTGCCGAAGCAGCGATGATGATTTTGCGGATGTTCGCCACGGAGTAAATGTAGTAATTCGATCCCGATAGCTATCGGGATGAAAATTCGAATTATTCGAATATACGTGCAGCTAAAATGATCCTGTTGGGAACGACTGTTGACCAATGTTCTTGTCGAATTTTCGAATGCTAGTCTTGATCAACGACTGTCGCAGAGATATAACCTTTGACCAACTGTCCTTTCGAATCGCGAACACAAATCACCCAAGCCAGGCCTGCCGACCCGTAACTGTATTTTACCGTTCCGTAACTCCACACCCATTGGTCGTGGGGAATCGTTCCGAGGAGATTGTGAAAACAGTTGTCAACTTCAAAGCATGAAGCGTCGCTCCTTACACGGACAAATCCTAAATTGTTTTTCGCGAGGTGAATGGGCCAGCGGAACTGCATAGTGTCTTCAATGAGCGTGCACTCCGCGTTGTAGTTGTGGATGTTGGAAATGCGGATGGTGTCTTTTGCAATCAACGTCTGCTGTAACGAATCGCGCAACGGATCCAGGGAATCGTAAATGACTCCCTTGGTTTCATTCGTGTCGGGTGTGCACGAATAAATTCCGATTACGCAGAACAGAATCAATGTTCTCATCTGAACGTGACTTTCATTCGTTTCACTGTCTCCTGTTCATGTATAAATATTCCTTCTTTGTAAATGAAGTAGCCCGAATAAACGGTCAACGAGTCGTCAGTTTCGTCGCCCCAATTGGTGAAGGTGTATTGATAATCGAGGTGGAAAATTTTGGGATCGTAATCCGCGATAAGATTTGTTTCCGCATCACTCGTTTGGTAAACACAAAAAGTTCCCTGTGGATCGGTGTACGATTCCTCCTCTTGCGAAGGAATTGATGGAAACGGAAAGTACTTTATCTCATGACCATTTACCGATAACGTGGTCAGGCAGATCTGTTCAATTCCCCTTGGGCCAGAGCGACCCCAGCTATCTTCCTGCACGAGATATTTTCCGTCGGGTAAGAATTTAATCGACGTCACATTTTCGAAGCCCGCTTTGGTAATAACCATTCCCGATCCATCGTTAAAGTGCAGCCATGTTTCCCAGAAGGGATTGCAGTAAGCTCCGCAGCTTTCGCCCGCAACGACAAATATTTTGAAGGCGCTGTCGGGAGCGTAAATTACTTTCCCTTTACCAATCCTGATGCCGTTTTCATTGAGTAAACTATCAAGCTCCTTGTCGGAATAATGGGAATTGAAACTATGATCACTGAATTCCTCAACAGCATATTCTACTTTCACTTCGTGAATATGTCGTGATAAAATCGCTGAATCACCTTCGGAAACTTCTGTTTCCAATGCTGCATCTGCTGTTTCCGGGAAAATGGAAATCACTGCTAACAGCACCAAACAAAAAGCAAGTAATCCAACAATTTTCTTCCACATATTTCTTGGTGCCTTGGTGTCTTGGTGGTAAAATTAATCACGAAGTCCTTCTGGTGCCACCGGCTTCGGATCTGCAGGTTTCACCGGCTTCTTCAGCTTATTGAAGAAGTTTTTGTAGAATGTAACAGAATGTTCCTGTTCTTTTCCGCGCTTGTTGGTTTTGTCTTCCATCTGCACAACTTCACCGGTTCTTAGATCGAGCACCACAGCATCGTAAACAAACTCCTCACGGGGAATGAATCCGTAAACAACAGGAACTACAAACACGCAGCTGATCGCAAACCAAACCGGATGTTGTATGCGCTTGAGATAAGACGCTTCTACATTCGTGAACATCACATACGGTGTACCATAACGAACGATCAACGAATCAATCGCCGCTTTGTTCGCAACGTTCATTGCATATGGATTTGTTCCGTACTGCACGCGCTCGTAGAACCACTCGTTGAGCAAAGCATAATCAGAGAATGTGTCGGTGTCCAGGCTGTCCATCAGGAACGGAGAAAGTACAATTGCATCTACACCTTCGCTTTGAGCAGTCTGATCTACGATCGTGCAAAGATCAACCTGTCCTGATTCGCTTTTTGGATATTCCATTTCCGGATCTTCTTTGCGATCGGGTTCATGATTGTAAGTGTAATCAGGATTGACCACGATTACTTTTTTCACACCTGCGCCGTACTTCTTTTCATCGGCGATGCGTTGATCACGTTCTTCTTTTGTTTCATCGGAATAAGAAGTAGTTCCGGTGTACACAAGTCCTCTGCGGTGCTGTGTGTGATAATCAAACCGCGCTGCAAATGCTGTGTCTTTCATCAGCTCAACAAAGGCGAACTTGATGAACCGTTCTTTCTCGGAAGTAACGCGGAATTTATCGAGACGTGAATACTTGGAATCTCCGGCTTCACCGGTTTCCTGCGCGCGGCGAATTGAATCCTGTCGCAATTCTTCCTGGGCAGCTGTTGGTGTAATCGTTGAGAAATAACTTCTGTGCAGATTCTGTTTATTCACGAGCATAGAGAACAAGCTATCACACAATCGCGACTGCAAAGAATCAGAAGGATCATCGCGATAGATGTACCAGTTGTACGAAAGCGCCATCACCGTCATTTCATCCGCTTCCATTTTTGAGAAGAGGTGAAACACCTGTTGTTGCTGGCCCGGATAATCCTCATAATCCGGTGTGCTGTAATACGAACTGCGTTTCAATCCACCATAACGCGAGCTGCTTCCGAAGAAATAGTATCCGAAGAAGCTGAATGCGGCAGTTCCGGCCTGCTTATATGCCGCGAGGTTGTATAAAGAATAACCAACGATTTTTCTCAACTCAAGATCGCCGGGATGTTTCTGCAGTAACATGTACGAAGCGTAAATTGCTGCAGAGTAATCGCGTTGTCCGAGTAAAAGACGACACATTTCGTATCGTGCACTTTCGCGAACGTTCAGGAATTCCTGCTTGGGATTGATGAAATGGGAGCGCCCAGTTTCAGGAACAGAATCCATTGTGGCAAGCAGAGCCATTCTGCGTTTACGCACATTCGGGTGAGTACTACTGCGGTCTTCGTAGTTATCATCTGTGTAAACCGGATCAACATCGTGCTTGTAATAGCCAACTGGTACTTTCATGAAGTCTTTGTTGAAGAACAGCGTGTCGAACGGCATGTCGTCGAACGGAAGATCAGAGTATTCCAGAATGTCGAAACAACGTTTTGCATCGCTGATAGAATACATCGACTCTTTGTACAATTCAAATCCGAGACGATCTGCTTCGAGTTCCTGTTCCTGATTGTAGGAATAATAAGATGAAGACCATGTGTAACTCGGGCCGTGTTCTTTCAGCTCCTCGCGATTGATGTATCCCTTGAGCATGTGCTGCTGTTTGAAGTGTGTAATCTCGTGCGCAAGAATGAAAGCGAGCTGTGCTTCGTTTTCAAGCTGTGCAAGAAGCCCAACAGTAATCAGAATGTTTCCGGTTGCAGAAGTGTATGCGTTCAGTGCGGGATCTTTGTACACGTAGAAATGAAGCTTGCCGAAAAGTGCAGTATCGTTCTTCAACAAAACAGCTGCAACTTTTGTTACGTAGTTGCTCAATGAATCATTAAACAACACGAGACCGGTGAATACACGCTGTTGTGCGTAGTAACTCATTTCACGTGTGAACTGTTCTTCCTGGGCAGTCATGGGATTTCCGCTCTTCCTCCGTGCTTCAATCTTTTCTTCAGCACTTTCCTGTGACGGACAGTGGAAAAAATCCGGCACATTACCACCTGGATGAAGTGGCTGCAGAGTGGTTTGGGAAACGAGCGGAGATGCAAAAATGATCAGCGCGAAAAGTATTCTTGAAATTGACCGCATTTCTGGTTGAAAGTATGGTGAATGGTAAACTTAACTGTGAACAGTGAACTATTCCACTGTGAACTAATAACGCAAGTTACCGCGAAAAGTGTCAGAATTGCAGGGTAAGTTTTACAAAATTCGTTAAGGAAAGGGCGATGCGGCCGATCTTAAGATACACCGTGAAGCGATCCGCCCTTTTCGAAAAAGCGATTTATTTTCTGCTCGGTCGCCTGATCTTTTTCAAGAGGCGGCGCATGATGGGGTTTCGTCCGGGAATCGAGGATGACCGGGCCGCGACAACCCCAATGTTTATTCTCTGTAAACTCATTCACACCATAAACATCATGCGAAGGATTATTGCGTGTAAACGTTGCCCAGATCCAGTTGTCGAGATTCTTTGCAGTGAAATCGGTATCGTCGCATATAGTAATCATAGCAATTCCGCTCAAGGCAGATTTCTGATCTTTCAGAGCTGTGCTCAGGTGCTCCATCTGTTGCTGGGCGGATTTGTAGTCCGAAAATTCCGGTGCTGATATGACAACTACGCCCGGCATCACTATTTTCATGTTGTGAAAGCCATCGGGCAGATTCACTTTCGGAAGTTCTGCGGATAGCGAACGTTTCTTTTCACCCGCAGCAGCGAACACGAGCTTGGAACCTTCGTTCAATCCGGTGCCGCTGTAATCAAGTGTGTCGATTGTGGTCTTCGTCTGGAAATGCAGATCGCGTGAGAAATCGATGCGCTCCAACATGTGCGTGAAGAATTCCCTGATGTTATGAATATCCAATGCAGGATTATCTTCCTGCGCAGAGATGAATAAAAATTTCGCGAGCGATAATTGTCCGGTCCCAAGAATTCGGTTGGCGATCGTAAGAATTTCTGCCGGCTTACGTTCTTTTACGTAAGGTGTATAACGTTCACTTCCAATTGCGAGTAACAATGGGTGTACTCCGGAATTGTCAACAGCATGAACAGCTTTGATACCCGGAATTTCATCTGCCATTGCACCGCCGCTGAGTTCGTGGACGAGCCAACCGAAAACAGAATCTTCCTGGGGCGGACGACCTACAACCGTGAAAGGCCAAATTGCATTTTTGCGGTGATATACTTTGTGAACGCGCATCACCGGAAAATCGTGTTTCAGGCTGTAGTAACCGAGGTGATCGCCAAATGGACCTTCCAGCTTATTTTCTCCGGTATACACTTCTCCGGTAATAACAAAGTCTGCATCACTGGCGAATGTAAATCCATCACGTTGAGTATAACGGATACGTCGATTACCTAACACGCCAGCGAAAGTCAATTCCGACAATCCTTCCGGCAATGGCATCACCGCTCCGAATGAAAGCGAAGGTGGTCCACCAACATTCACTGAAACTTTCAGCGGTTGATTTTTCGCATGCGCTTTCGATTGGTGAACTCCAATTCCGCGATGTAGCTGATAATGCAATCCTATTTCTTTGTTCAGCGCATAATCGTTTCCACTGAGCTGAATGCGATACATGCCGATGTTCGACTGCATCACACCGGGATGATCGATGTCTTCCGTGTAAACAATGGGAAGTGTTACAAATGCGCCACCATCCATCGGCCAGTGTTTGATCAAAGGAAGTTTATCGATTCGTGTTTCGTAATCGAGCACAGGTCCGGAAGATTTTCTTTTCGGAAGCGCTTTCAAGGCAGTAAATGGAACATCAAGATTGCTGAATGGCTTTCTGAACACTGAAGCAGGATCCGATTTCACTTCCACCATGCGCTGCACTTTTTTGATTCCATCGCGAAAGATGAAAGCCGCACGTTCTTTTGTTCCGAAAATATTGGATGCAGCGCGGAAGGAAGTTCCCTTTACATTTTCGAAAAGTAATGCAGGTCCACCGGCTTCGCACACACGCATGTGTATTGCTGCCATCTCGAGATTCGTGTCTACTTCCTCATGAACACGAACGAGCATTTTGTTCGCTTCGAGATCCAAAAGACATTGTTCGAGGGAGGAGTAAGACATTGCTCAAAGTTAGCTGTTTCCTGCTCTCGGTTCTCCGTTCTCATTACCCGAAAAATTAACCACATAGATTCATAGAAACATATTTCTAAACTTGCTAAGCGAGACGCCTTGAGGCGTCCGTCATAGGTCACATTAGCGTCCTCGTCTCTAATGTGACCTATGACGGATGCGCTAGCGCATCACGCTTTTAGGAAATTCTAACCTTCTATGAATCTATGTGGTTAAAAAAAGAGCCACAATCTAGGCCCGCCTGCAAATAGCGTTAAACTCACAAGTGCGGCACATCTGCACATTCTCCGTCTGAGAGAAAACCGTTTCCGGCGACAAAATCTGTCTCGTAATTTCCATCAGCACGTTTTCAAAATCGCCTAGGCTCTTTTCGGTCACTACTTGTCCCGACGGAGTTTCGAGATGCATGAATCCTTTCTTGTTTCTCCGGAAAGAAATAATTCCCGGCTGAACAACCGCTGCAGCATCTTTTGATTTCAGGTAAAGCCACGCGTACATCATGAGCTGAAATGCCTTGCCTTGCTTGTCGCCCTCGAGAAAAACACGTGGCGAATCCATCTTCAATTCTTTTTCTTCTACCTGCCCCGTTTTGTAATCGATCAATCGCGTGATGTTGCCCATCTTGTCAATACGATCGGCATTTCCTTTGAAGAGAACTTTAATTGCGCTTACTTCTGTTTCGCACTGCAGCGTTTCTTCGAGCGCCACAACTGTATTCTCAACTTTCTTGATGAGCTGCGATTTAATGCGTTCCGCTTCCTGATCGAGATAAGTAGAAATGTATCGAATTGCAATTTTTCCGGCGAGGTGATTCTTCCCGGCGTCGGCTTCTTCATCAGGAAACAGTATGCGGAACGATTCCTTCACTGTCGAAGCAACGAGTGACTTCATCGCTTCAATATTCGCGACCTGCAAAGGTTGATTCAGAAAAGGTGTGTACAACTTCTCCAGCGAAGCATGCATGATTGTGCCTAGCGTGTTCTGATCTACATTTTCCTCCACTTCTTTTTCTTCCTGTAGTCCGGCGATGTAACGGAAGTAGAAGCGGAGACGGCATTCCCGGAAAAGATTGATCAGCGAAGGAGAAAATCCTTTCGCGGCTTTGTCTGCTGCGAGTTTTGCAATTTCAGGCGAAGACTCAATGGAGATTACCTCTGAAACCGGAGACGAATCGAGCTCCGCACCGGCAATGATGTTGCGGATCGTCACTTGCTTGCTCACTTTCGGTAGTTCGTAAAGCAACTGAGAAACGTATCGACTTTTCTCTTTCACTCCGAAAGTATCCTGGTCGGTATTATATACGATGCAGATATTTTCTGCACGCTGCATCAGCCGATAGAAATTGTAAGCCGTAATTGCATCACGCTGTTGGTGAACAGGCAAACCAAACGCTTTGCGCAGATCGTACATGATAAATGAATGCTGCGAAGATTGTTGCGGCAACACACCTTCATTGGCGGAAACAAGAATTACGTTTTTGAAATCGAGGCAACGGGTTTCCAGCATTCCCATTACTTGAAGACCTGCAAGTGGTTCGCCGGAGAACGGAACGGTTGAAGTTCCGAATACCTGAAGCAAAAGATTTTTAATCGCGCTAACGGTGGAGAATTCTTTCCAGTCTTTCACCAGCGTAGAAATTTTATTCAACGAAAGATGAAACTGGTAGAGATATTCCACATCCAACTCTGATTTCTCATCAGAACTGAATACCATTTTCATTTCACTGATCGCGTCGCGCAGTTTTTCGATACAGTGTTCTGCACTTGTCCATGGATCAAACCAATGTTCCTGCTGAAATTCAGATCCACCCCCTTCGACTACGCTCTGGACAAGGATTTCACGCAGTTTACTTACTGTGACAAACGTAAGGTTGCGTTTTCCGATCTGTCTGATGATGTCAATCAGCGTATCCGGATACAAAGCGGAGTTTACCACGTACGGATGACGCAGCAATCGAATAACATCGTGGTGATAAAATTTCAGTTCTCCTTCACGGGAACGGATGTTGAATCGCGTTGCATTTTCCTGAAGCGAGAATAGAATTTGCAGCAGGGTAAATACCGGCGTATTGCGCATGGGATAACCCATGGTGATGTTTACTTCGGAAAAACGCTGCGGCAATGAATTCAGTGCGGGAATCAGCAACGTTTCATCGGCTAGCACTACTGCAGTTTCATCCGCAATAAAATCTTTTCCTTCCTGCTGGAGAAATCCAGCGGCTGCTCTTGCCTGAGAAACATTTCGGGCCGCTGCGATGAGTGTGATATTCTTCTTCGTACCTGCGAGAAAATCACCGACATGCGGAAAATCAATTTCAGTTTTCGCACCAAAGAATTTCTCCCGATGATTTCTCATAAAAGATCCTGCTTCATTCATCGGGTCTTCGAGATAATAACGGTCTGCATCCCAGAGGACTTTTGCTTTTCCGTTCGAAGAGAGCACAGAAAATATTTTTTCCTGAGAACTGCTCAGCGCATTAAATCCTGCAAAGACAATATGCTTCCATTGTCCCAGTTGCTTATTGTTTGAAATATCTTCGGCAACGAGACGATGCGAAAGTCCGATCCATGCTTTGTTACGCGAGAGCATCTCTTTTCTCAACGCATTGTACCAAAGTCCGGTCTGATCCCAGAAGTGCAGGTATTTTTTCTGAAAGTCGGTGAGCGTTTCTTCTCCCAAGCTCCAGCTTTCAATTTCCTTGATGTCGGCGAGATTCGAGAAGAGAGCTTTTGGATCGGCCATCCACATATCAACTTCATTGAAATCCGAAAGTAGGGCTGGAGCCCATTTGCAGAATTCATCGAAGCGATCTTCCTCGTGACCTTTCGATGCTTTGACGATGCGAAACAGTGCGAGCAATAACTCTGCGCTGTCGGCAGGTTGAAGATCGGTGAGGCGATAAACGAAATCTTCAACTGAAAAAATATCGGGAGACCAAACCGGAGCGCTGACTGAACTCGCAATTTCTTTTTTCAGGAAAAGTCCTGCACGACGGTTCGGAAGTACTACGCACACTTCATTCAGCTGAGAATAGTTCTCAAGAATGTATTTTGCTGTATTGCCTATGAAGGAATTCAAGTGCGTAGAGTGATGTGCTATCTTTACACAAATCTAATCGTTGCATCTGCGAATCCGCCGTTTTGAAAGCACTGAACGAAATATCTTATCCTGTTTATCGCAAGTACAAAAACGGTCTATCCTGGTTTCGTGTTGATAGCCCTGAAGGTTTCACCGAGGTCAGGAAAATGGGTGCGCAGTACCTCTGTTCGAAGCACGATGCGAAAATCCTTCCCGATCGAAATCTAATCCACGATCTGGTCCTCCATTTTGAAGCATTTGCTGTCGAAATTCGGTCGGAAGAATTCGAAAACTTGTTGAAATTGTGCCCGAAATAAGTGTTTTGGGAGGTTTTGTCCGGCCTTGATCCGCCGTTTGCTCATTCACTTAAGCCGTTCCATAACCAGCCGAAACCGTTGCCCTTCTGCTACGTAAATTGTGTCAGGATAAAGATTTTACGGGCGGCAAAACCTGGTACGCATATTACGCATAGAGTTAGAACCCCTGCACAAGAGCCTTCTGTTACCCCACAGAGGGCTTTCTTTTTTCAGTCAACAGTCAAAGAGTCGAGCGGTCTAGCAGTCAATGACCAATCCGTCTAGGAGTCTGGCAGTCAGTTGGGCTATCCGTTTACAAACGTTTACAAGCATTTACAAATGTTTACAATCGACTATAAACGTTTGTCACCCGACTATTTTTCGTGAACTGTCCGAACGTTGCAGAAAAAAACAATGACAACTATCTTCGGTTACCGCAATCTGAATGTTTACAAGAAAGCATTCCAACTTCTGATTCAAATCAACAAACTAACCAAGCGTTTTCCCGCTGACGAGAAAGACAGTCTGACTGATCAAATAAGAAGATCATCACGCTCGGTCGGAGCTAACATCGTTGAAGCGTATAAAAAGCGCTGTTATCCTAAGGACTTTGCACGTGTCCTGCGTATCTCGGACGCTGAGGCATCGGAAACTGTTTTCTGGTTGGAAGTAGCGTGTGCTTGTGAGTACATCACGCCAGAGGAATTGACGAAGTATGAAAACGAGTACGTAGAAGTTGGAAAAATGCTCGGCAGAATGATTGAGAATCCTGAAAAGTTTAAACCATTTCCTTCAGGACGCACTGCAGAAATTAAGAGAAACGCAAACTGATTTACGCGACTGCTTGACCGCTAGACTGCGTGACTGCAAGACCATCTGGAGTCGCAAGTGATCAGTTACTCGCCTTTTCAGCAACTGCGCTCGATCGGATCCCTACCGCCGCTTTCACAAATCCCAAAAACAACGGATGCGGATTCTCAACAGTGCTCTTGTATTCCGGGTGGAACTGAACACCGATGAAGTAAGGATGTGATTTGATTTCTACAATCTCAACAAGTCCGCCTTCAGGATTGATTCCTGTTGCAACCATTCCTGCTTTTTCGAAATCGCGGAGATATTCGTTATTGAATTCATAACGGTGACGGTGACGTTCGTAAACTACCGGCTTGCCGTAAACGGAATGTGCAATTGTATTCTCTACAACTTCGCAAGGATATGCACCCAGACGCATGGTACCGCCTTTGTGTGTGACCTTTTTCTGTGCTTCGAGTAAATCAATTACCGGATGTGGAGTTGCAGCATCCATTTCTGTAGAATGCGCTCCTGTTAGTCCGAGAACGTTCCGTGCGAATTCAATTACTGCGCACTGCATGCCCAAACAGATTCCGAAAAACGGAACATTGTTCTCGCGTGCAAAACGAATCGCAGCAATCTTTCCTTCAATTCCGCGATGACCAAATCCTGGTGCAACAAGAATTCCGGAAAGTCCACCGAGTTTTTCTTTTACGTTTTCTTCCGTGAGACTTTCAGAGTGAATCCACTGGATATTCACGCGACACTCGTGTGCAGTTCCTGCGTGAATGAATCCTTCGGCAATTGACTTATAAGAATCTTTCAGTTCAATATATTTTCCGATGAGCCCGATGTTTACTTCGTACTTCGGGTTGTACAAACGGTGTACGAATTCTCTCCACTTGCTGAGGTCGGCAGGTTTCTCATTCTGCAATCCGAGTTTCTGAAGTACCACCTGGTCGAGTTTTTCTTTCTCCATCAGCAACGGAACTTCATAAATGCTCTTTGCATCACGCGCTTCGATAACAGCACCGCTTTCTACGTTGCAGAACAACGCGAGCTTGCGGCGAAGATCTGAATTGAGTGCATGCTCGGTACGACAAACCAAAACATCGGCAGTGATACCAAATTCCTGCAGCATCTTCACAGAGTGCTGCGTTGGTTTGGTTTTCAATTCGCCTGATGCAGTTAAGTATGGAATCAACGTAAGGTGAATCACGAGAACATCTTTCGGCATTTCCCATTTCAGCTGACGAACAGCCTCGATGTAGGGTAGTGATTCGATGTCACCAACTGTTCCGCCGATCTCTGTAATTACAACCTGGTACTGGCCGGTGTTGCCCAGCTGACGTACGCGGTGTTTGATCTCATCAGTGATATGCGGAATTACCTGAACTGTTTTTCCGAGATAATCGCCGCGGCGTTCCTTCTCGATAACAGTCTTGTAAATTCTTCCGGTGGTAACGTTGTTCGCTTGTGAAGTGGTGACGTTGAGAAAGCGCTCGTAGTGACCAAGGTCAAGATCGGTTTCTGCTCCGTCGTCGGTTACATAACATTCGCCATGCTCGTAAGGATTCAATGTGCCAGGATCCACGTTGATGTAAGGATCGAGCTTCTGTATAGTCACAGTATGGCCCGCAGCCTGCAGCAACTTAGCTAGCGAA
>CAYUTR010000047.1:0-18467 GCA_964447465.1 uncultured Chryseobacterium sp. | reverse complement strand
CTGAAATCACGGAACAGTTTTTGTTTCCCCTTCACCGCCACACCATTTTGTGTTGTGAGAGAAAGTGTAGAATCAAAAGCTTTGAAAAATGAATGAAGAGTTGACAAGGGCATGCATCCAGGCATGTCAGAAATGTGCAATGCTGTGCGAACAATGTGCTGTAACATGTTCGCTTTCATCAAGGGTAAATTCCCTTACAAAACCAGTCGAATTATCCATTTACTGTGCCGATATGTGCAGGTTGACCGCTGCTTTTCTTCAGCGCGGAGAACTGCAGGCTCTACGTTTCTGTTCACTCTGCTCCGAAATATGTGAGATATGTGCTGAGGAGTGCGATAAACACCCTGAGCCATCGTGTCGCAGTGCTGCTCTTGCCTGTCTGGAATGTGTGGAAGAGTGTAGAAAAATCGCAACAGTTGTAATCACAAAAAGTGGTGTCAGTTCGTCACCTATTCGGGCAACGGCCTGATCGCGAAAAAAATCTTAAAAAATATTTTCATCGCATTGCGGTTTCTGATGAGTCCGCAGGTGCGATTCCAATGCCTCAAATCCGCGATCTGGCTGCAAAAATGGCCCACAGGAGTGGATTTCCCCTTATATAGGCGGTCAAACCCCGTAAGTGAAAACCGCGTGTTTTGCTGTGGTGCCGCATGTGAGTTTGTCGTAAATTCGCATTGGTAAAAAAAACCCTTTGATCATGAAACATATTTACACTTTTATTTCCGGGATTCTCCTTTTTGCTGCTACGAATGTGCAGGCAGCTGGCGGTCCTGATGCTTACGGCTACACGTGGATCACATCACTTGATCCCGGTGGACCAACATACAACTGGATTGACATCACGGCGCGACCTGGTGTTACAACCGTAACCGGTCTTGCAGATGATAATTCTGCTCCGGGATTTGTTTCTCTCGGTTTCAACTTCCACTATTACTGGAACGATGTGAACCAGATCAAAGTGGGATCTAACGGATGGGTTAGTTTCAACAACACGAGCAATATCGCATCTTGTTTTCCTACGATTCCAACAGCGGGTGGGGTAGCAGATAACTATCTCGCAATGCTGATGAGCGATCTGAATTTCACCGGTGCCGGAAATCTTGGTTCCGTGAGATATTGGGGCAATGGCGTAGATACGTTTATCATTTCCTACATCAACGTACCCTATTGGTCGGTAACCGCACCGGGATGGGTGGGATCTAATACCTTCCAGCTGATCCTGTGCAACAGCGACAGTTCCATTACATTTCAATATGGCACCACAACTCCACCTATCCTCAACGCAGGTTGCATTGATATGACAGTTGGAATAGAAAACAGCACAGGCGCAGTCGGACTTCAGGTACATTCGGATGTCACAGTTCCATCGAATTATGTGATCCGCTTTGATTATCCAAATCCGGTATTGCTCGCGATTCAGGATGCGCTTCCTGTTTGGAATACAAACACGTCAAACGTCGCTCAGTTTATCATCAACACAATTGCATTTCCCGTTGTAACTGATATACGGAACGGAGGAAACACTGCGATTACACAACCGATTGGTTTGCTCACAAACATCAATGATGCAGTGACCTTCGTCAATGTTTATTCGGGAAGCGGATCCATTCCTGCAATGGCTGCCGGTGATGATTCGATTTTCACGTATCCAACACAATGGACGCCTGCTACAGCGGGCTCGTATGAAATGCAGACAACAGCATCATGTTCCCAGGACATTAACTCCGCGAACAACACGCTCTCTACAGAGCTGGATGTTGTGGATCCATGTCTTCCTACAATGCAGTTGTCGTATGTAAGCGGGAATGCTCCAGGTGCATCACTTAACTGGAATGGCGGCGCTAACGACGATGGCGCAGCAGTTTATTTTGCTCCGCCTGTTTATCCGTACACGATCAGTACACTTCAGTATTACATCAGCTCTAACGTGAGCCATGGTTACACGGCTTTGATTTTCGATGATGATGGTCCAAATGGTGGTCCGGGAACGCAGTTGTTTACCTCAACAATTCCTTCTGGTTCGGTAGTAGCCGCAAGTTGGAATACCGTAAACGTTACGCCCGCTGTGGTATTACCAAGTGGTGGATTTTATGTGGTGTGGCTGCAAGGCGGGACAACAATTTTCCTCGGTTGTGAAACCACTGGGGCTAAATCACACCAGAACTACGAGATCCTGGATAACGCGTGGTCCACTTTCCGTTACGATGACGCACAGGATCTTTGCATCCGTGCAACCATTGGCGGCTACGCAGGAACACCAACAGCTGCAATGACTACAAGCACAAGCCAGTTGAACCTTACTACAACAAACAACACAACCGGTCTTGCTACTTCATGGATGTGGGATTTCGGCGACCTGTCGACTTCAACACAGCAGGCACCTTCACACACATACGCTGCTGATGGTACATACACAGTTTGTCTCACTGCAACTTCACCGTGTGGAAGTAACCAGGTGTGCTCTACAATTACTGTGTGTCAGACACCAACGGCTGCATTCATGCAGTCAACAAATGCATTGAGCGCAACTTTCACGGATATGACTTCCGGTACGCCTACTACATGGATGTGGGATTTTGGTGATTCACAAACATCAACATTACAGAATCCAACTCACGTATATGCAACAGGAGGCACGTACAACGTGTGCCTGATCATTGGAAATCTCTGTGGTGATCTGGATACAATTTGCCAGTCCGTTTCAGTATGTGGACTTAACACTGCGTCGTTCATGAACAGTTCAACCGGATTGAGTTCGAACTTTATGGATATATCCACAGGTGCTATTGACAACTGGGTGTGGGATTTTGGTGATGCAAGTGGTTCTACAACACAGTCACCATCACACACATACGCTGCTCCAGGAGTTTACAATGTATGCCTGATCGTTAACAACAACTGCGGAAATGCAGATACAACTTGCATGATCGTAACCGTATGTAACCTCGGTGTTGCTGCATTCAACTACACCACAGATGAAGATTCAATCATGGTGATGGATGCGTCTACTGGTGGAATCATGAGCTGGTTCTGGGACTTTGGTGATACAAATACTTCTACTCTGCAGAATCCAGGAACGCACCATTATGCAACTGGTGGTATCTACACTATTTGTCTGATCACAACAGATAGCTGCGGATTGCAGGATACAACATGCGTGCAGGATACCATCCTGATCACCGGTTACAATATCAATACCGCTGGTGTAAACTCAGTTTATCCTAACCCTGCAACTTCAGAAATCACAGTTGAACTTTGGTGGAATACCAATTCAGCTGTTGAGATCTACAGTGCAACCGGTGAACTGGTTTACAATCAACAGGAAATCAACGGAAGCAAATTCACAGTGAACGTGAACGACTTCGCAACAGGAATGTACACCATGCGCATTACGAATGCAGGTGGAACAACTGTAAGAAGGTTTGTTAAGGAATAGACGACAGTCAATAGACAGGAGACGGGAGTTTAGCTATGCTAGACTCCCGTTTTTCATTTATAGCTATTTACAGATCGGTGATAGCTCCTTGTACCAACCCTTTGACAAAGTGAAGTAATTCGGATTGAGATCCTTGTCCTTCATGATGTCCCAGCGACGGAAAAGGAATTCATCTTCGTCCAGCTTTTCGAGATTATCGTCCTCTTCAAGATCTTCATGCGTCACAATTGTAATGCGCTTGTACGGCTCTGTTGATGATGATCGCAACAGTGTTTCCATTGGGTACGACCAGTCCACCCAGCTGAAACAAGAATGGTAATCATCCTGCGACAGGATAAACTTACTTCCTCCTTGTTTCTCTGCCTGTGAAATAAGTTGCGTTGTAAGCGCTGTGCGGTGTTTGTAATCATGACCCACATCACAGAACCTCCCGATTCTCCAGCCGACAATCAGCAAGAGTGAAACCATAATGAATGAGCGGCTGAATTCGAGTTCGCGGCAAAGAGTAAACAAAAATGGAATCAGCACGATCGGAATTAATGGCAGATACATCCGCTCGAAGTATGGTGTGAGTTCCGGATTGTTTTCGTGGGTGAAGTTGATCAGCAGAATGTGCCCAAGGAAGAATGCGCACGTCAGCAGCAACTGTTTCCACATTTTTCGCAGCCAGAAAAAGATCACGACCCATACAAGCAGTACCAACGGAATCATGTACCACGTAAAAAAGAAGCTGAAGAGCTTTCCGTAGTAACTGATATGCAGCAACTGCTTTGGAGAGTTATTCCAATCTGCGCTCAGCAACGATACTTTTCCCGCTTCGTATTCTGTGAGCATTAATTTCTTCGAGAGATACCAGCCGGCCACAACGAGCACTACCGGAATTGCAATTTTCCAGTTGATCTTTTTCTGTTCGATGAAATAGTAAACGAACAGAAACGCAGCCGGAATCGGTAATAAAGGATGCGCAAACAAAACCGTAATCAGTATCGCGAAAAAGAAAACGAGATCAGCCGGTTTTGCTATCCGGTGATTTCTTAAATGAGAATACAACAGGATGATCAACGGAACTCCATACCAGATTTCGTACATCGGCGTAAACTGGATATGCAGCACGCCGAGCACGTGCGTGAGGATAATTCCGATTCCAGCATGACGATCGCGTAGAAAATATGTTGCATACAGGAAAAGCACCAGCCACCATACCACAGGATTGATTGCATTCAGCACAATGATAGAACTCAATGGCAATCCAAGTTGAACGCCGAGCCATGAAAGTCCTTGTGAAAAAATCAGGATGAAGCGTTGGTGTTCTACACGAAAACTTTCTGATTGCGTTACATGCAAAAGGTAATGTGCGCCGTCGGCCTGGAATCGTTCATTGGCGAAGATGACTGCAAAAATAGTCATCACGGCAAAGAAAATTCTTGTCCACTTCGTGTAGTTGTCTTTAAAGATCTGCACGCAGCTCAGGAAAGTTTATCGGTAAGAATCTTCACCTCAATTGCAGGTGCTATTTTTTCGTAGAGAATGTGATACACGCAATTCGTGATCGGCATATCTACTTTCAGCTTCTGGTTGATCTCGTGTACGCACTTTACAGCATAATAACCTTCAGCGATCATGTTCATTTCAAGTTGCGCCATTTTCACCGAGTAGCCTTTGCCGATCATAGCACCAAACATCCTGTTACGACTGAACTGTGAATATGCTGTTACAAGCAAATCGCCGAGGTACGCGGAGTCTTTAATGTCGCGATCAATTGGGTGCGCGGCATCTACGAAACGGGAGATTTCCTGGATCGCGTTTGAAATGAGCACCGCCTGAAAATTATCTCCGTAACCAAGTCCGTGACAGATTCCACCGGCAATAGCAATTACGTTTTTCAGAACAGCCGAATATTCTGTTCCGTAAATATCATCAGAAACGGAAACACGGATAAAGCGGCACGCCAAACGTTGTGCAACTTCCTCCGCATACACTTTCGTTTGTGATGCAACGGTGAGGTATGATAATTTCTCAAGTGCAACTTCTTCCGCGTGACACGGTCCCGTGATTACACCAATGTGCGAATATGGCACGCCAAAATGCTGATTAAAATATTCACCAATAATCAGATTCGGTCCAGGAACAATTCCCTTGATGGCAGAGAAAACTATTTTGGCTTTGAATGATTCCGCGTTCAGTCCGGAAAGCGACTCAGCAAGAAACGCAGATGGAACAGCCATAATCACGAGATCATTGCTGGCAATTACTTCCGCGATATTATTACTTAAGGAAAGTTTAGTGGTGTCGAATTCAACGGCGCTTAAGTAGCGTGGGTTGTGACGAAACTTTGCGATGTACTCCGATTGCTCAGCGCTCCGTATCCACCAGGATATTTTTTCTCCGTCTGCAATGCCATGGCAAAGCATCTTCACAATAGCTGTTGCCCAGCTGCCTCCTCCAATAACGGCTATCCTGTTTTTATTCATTTGCACTTATTTTCAAATTCGAATTCATGAATCCTGACAGTGAACGTCAGGATTTCATTGCTACGAAAGTAAGGCTTTATTCGAAATCAGGACGTGCACCATGTATTCCGAGATGGCCTACGCGCGTCATGAATGTGAGGTTCCGCACCTGCACTTCCTTCAGATCGGGAGAATACATGTAAGCATGAATACTGTCGGTTTTCACGAGCCTTATTGGAGGACGCTGACCAAAATACGCAACCTGCCATCCAACGCGAGATGTATCGATCTGTGACTTTACATCCATTCCGGTCCACCACAAGCTTTTTCCGTCGCGCATGTATTCAACCACCATCACACAGCTGGTACGAAGCTTTGGTGTAAACACTGATGCGTGCATCACAATTTCATTGTCGGGATTCGTCATGATGTCTCCTACTCTCGCTGTGAGCATAGGTCCAAATTGGCATGAACTGTCCAACGTGAAATGATCTCCGCTCATCCCGCATGAAGCAGTCCACGATGATGTAGTATTCCCCGGATGAAGATTCATGAATGAATAAAACAAAACGGTTGAGTGGTAATCGCAACTATCCGGATGAACTACGTTTGCGCGGGCAAATACATATACCGCCGAATTGAACCATTCTCTTCTCTCGATGAGACACGGATATTCCTGTGCAATAATGTCGAGTGCCGATGGTGGTGATTCTCTCGTGCTCCATCCATAAATAAAGTAGTTGCCTTGTGCGTGCATCACACGATCACGAAGTTGCGCCATTTCGGAATGTGCATCGTCGTGTTTAAGAAAAGTAAATTGTGATTTCACGTTTAATCGCTCCGCACAATAATTGATGAAATACGGATCATCTACATTGTAAACTGCTGTGACTCCTTTATCGGCATTCTCCTTGTAAACCTGCACGAGTTCATTTAATCTGCCGAAGTGATTGGTGAGTCGGAATGGCTTGTACAACGTGATGTAACACACGAGCACAATAATTAAGGCATTGCCAAAACGATACTGCCAAACGTTATCATCATCATTCGGGAACCACGAGAACACAAACATCAGGAAGAACGGCATGCTGAAAAGCAATACCGAATGCTGCAATAACGGATTTACAAAAACGGAATAAAAATATCCTGTAAGCATTGGAATAATCCACAGCAATAATGTGACGATCTGCTTTTTATTCAGACGTGCATTATTGAAGATCATGCTGAATGCGATCACAAGGAGCAGGAGATAAGTCATCCCGCGCGATGAATCAAAAATTACAATCAGGTGACTCCAGAAAAAATCAGGTGTTGGTTCGCCCAGCCAGCCTCCGGGTCCGCCTATGCCACCAATGCCAAGTTGTGAAATTGTAATTCCAATGTGCGGAAGAAATAATAACACAGCGGCGAGACAAGCCACGAGATATTTTACAATGTTCGTTTTGCTTGCGAGAAAGACCCCGAATATTCCGAGCAATAATGTCGTCAGCAAACTGAAGTAATGCGAATATGCTGCGCCCGCTGCTGCTAGAACAAAGACAAGTACGTGCGACCACTTTATTTTTTCGTCGGAAGAAAAACGCGAAACACAACTAGCCGCAAGCATCGGGAAAAATAATCCGCAGGCATAAGGACGTGCAAGTTGAGAATACATGATCGGGAATTGCAGAAGCGCAATCGACGCGGCCACAGCAATTGCTGTTCCCGTTCCGAACCAACGTTTCGCGGCCATTCCGGCAAACCAGATGGAAGCAGTTCCCATCAATACAAAAGGAAGTCGCACGGCAAATTCAGAATCGCCAAACACTTTGATCCAGAACCACAGCAGGACTTGAGTGAATGCAGGATGTCCATCGGGACGAACTCCGCCCTCGATCATTGCGCCAAATGAATCGAATTTCAATCGCAACAATGCGCTTACTTCATCTGCAGTGATGGATTCAGACCACGTGTGACTGATGCGCAGGAGAAAACCGGCGAGGGTGAGTCCGGTGAGGTAATAAACGAATTTTGGGTTGCTACGCACGAGTTTTTGCCTTGATCAAATATACGAGTCAATGCGCAATGTTCAATTCGCAATACGCAATCGGCGTTATTGCGCATTGTTTGAAAAAGCTACGCTTTTTCCGGTCTCATCTGCGGGAAGAACAACACATCCTGAATCGAAACGTTGTTCGTCATCAGCATCGCTAAACGATCTATCCCGATTCCGATTCCAGCTGTTGGCGGCATTCCGTATTCCAAAGCACGCAGGAAATCGTGATCAATGAACATTGCTTCATCATCTCCACGCTCCATCAGTTTCACCTGCTCTTCGAAACGTTCGCGTTGATCGATAGGATCGTTCAACTCGGTGTATGCATTCGCGATTTCTTTTCCGTTCACCATAAGCTCGAAACGTTCTACGAGTCCGGGCTTGGAGCGGTGCTTTTTTGTAAGCGGACTCATCTCCACAGGATAATCGGTGATGAATGTCGGCTGAATATATTTTCCTTCACACTTCTCTCCGAAAATCTGATCGATGATTTTTCCGCGACCCATGCTCTGTTCGAGAGGAACATGCATCGTTGCACAAGCTGCACGAAGTTCATCCTCGCTCATGTTTGTTACATCCACACCCGTGTTCTCTTTAATCGCATCGTAAAGCGTAATGCGTTTGAACGGAGCCTGGAAAGATATTTTCTGTTCGCCAACTGTAACTTCCGTTGTATCGTGTAGCGTCATGGCTACTTTCTCCAACATGGTTTCTGTGGTTTTCATCATCCACTCGTAATCCTTGTACGCCACGTAGAATTCAAGTACTGTAAATTCCGGATTGTGCGTACGATCCATTCCTTCGTTGCGGAAGTTGCGGGAGAATTCATACACGCCGTCAAATCCACCAACGATCAAACGCTTGAGGTAAAGTTCGTTTGCAATACGCAGGTAGAACGGAACGTCGAGTGCATTGTGATGTGTTGTGAACGGACGAGCCGCTGCTCCGCCGGGAATTGATTGCAACACCGGTGTATCGACTTCAAGCAATCCAAGATCATTCAGCGACTCACGAATAGAGTTGATCATCTTCGTGCGCTTGATGAATGTTTCTTTCACGCCCGGATTCACGACAAGATCCGCATAGCGTTGACGATAACGGAATTCCGCATCAGTTACAACATCGTGTGCTTTTCCTTCTTCGTCAATTTTTACAATTGGTAGCGGACGAAGCGCTTTGCTCAACAGTTTCAATCCGGTAACGTGAATGGAAATTTCACCGACTTGCGTAGTGAACACATATCCTTCCACACCGATAAAATCGCCGATGTCGAGTAGTTTTTTGAAAACACTATTGTACAAATCCTTGTTTTCGCCGGGACAAATTTCATCGCGGTTCACGTACAACTGAATTCTTCCTGTGGAATCCTGCAGCTCAGCAAAAGATGCTTTACCCATGATACGCACACCCATGAATCGTCCTGCGATGGACACCGCCTTGTAATTGGTCTTATCGCGCTCGTAATTTTCCTTGATGTCCTTCGCAGTAACATTCACGATAAATTCGTCGGCTGGATAAGGCTCAATGCCCATTGCGCGAAGCTGGTCGAGCTTCTGGCGGCGGATAATTTCCTGTTCGGAAAGATGTTGACTCATAGGTAAATTTTGTGATGCCAAAGATAGCAAAAACAGTAGGCAGGCATTCAGTAGACAGTAGGCAGTTAGTAATTACTGCCTACTGCCCAACTGCTTACTGCCTACTGTTTTGTAACTTTACCTGTGCGAATTCTCACGGCCTTTCTTCTCTTCATCCTGCTTTCATTCACCGCTGCGTCCCAGAGAATCAATTTCGATTGTCGTCATTGCACTATTTCCGAAAACGACAAATGGAAAATTCAGAAAGTTGCTGAATACGAAACGGCGTACTTCACTGAAGTATTCGGACCGCGAAACACGCAGACCATTGACATACGGATTTACGAGGATGAGAAGAGATTCAAAAACGCACAACGCCGTTCTGTGTGGCACATCATTTCAGAAACCGGCACTTACAATCCGCTTACAAGGCAAATTCTTGTTCTGAAATGGTCGCGCTTTCTGGGGACGAGTTATCACGAAGCATCACATGCGATCTTCCATCATTTTTCAAATGTGCGTCCTACATGGCTTGATGAAGGAATGGCAGAGTATTTTAAGAATCCATCATTTGATTCACTCGGAAATATTTCCATTCACCAAAGTCCCGGACGTAGTCAGGATATGCGCAAGTATGTTGCTGATAGCGCCTTTTCAATTGAGTCAACGATACGTGGTTCACGAAGATTATTTCACAGTCGTGAGAACACCTATTACTATTCCATGAGCTGGGGAATTGTGTACTACCTGAAAACCGAACATCCGGAAATTTTCAAAAGTATTCTCCAGGATGTGAAGAAAGGAACGAGATCGTACAAGACCATTGAGTCGCGTTATGCGGGAGGAATGAAGCAACTGGAACAAGATATGGTGCAGTACTACAAGTAGATGTCGTACAAAAAATGGTGATGTTGTCCATTACCAGTGTAGGCCGCACAATATTGCTTCGCTCATTTCGTATATTAGTTTAAATGAAAACTCTCTCTGTCCTTCTACTGGCAATGACGATTTCCTTCGGATTCACATCTGCTGAAAGTTCCTATCGAAGCATTTCACCTTTGGTTGGAAAATGGATTCTTACGGGAACGGATATTGACGGAGTGCGCGACACGGCGAAATCAGAAACCAAAGTGATGTACTATGAGTTCGGCACTGATGGTTCATTTGAGACGAGCTGGATCCGCAATTCAGATACCACAACTTATCGCATTGGTGGCAGATACAAAACCGGAAGGAGCGCAACGCGGGTTACGATTTTCTATAACGACAAGAACAAAACGAAATCTACAAGCGAAGTTCAGGTGCTGACTTATTCTTCCATGAATTTAATTGCTGTACGAAAAGAAGATGGGAAGAAAACGACTGTTGTGAGTCACCTGGAAAGGGTGCGGTGAGCTATGCGTTGTTTCCTGGATGAAAATACTTCAACAACGACTTCCCTTTCGCCGGTTCAATCACTTCCGAAATTTTCGAAACCACTTCCTTTTTTGGACGCAGATCATTAACTTCGATGGAATGAGAAGCTTTATTCTTGTTTTTCTGTTCGCGGTAATCTCACTTTCGTTTCGGAATACTGAATCAATTCAACCTGACATGATTGTCGGTGTTTGGCAGTACTCGGCTATTTATGACAATGGAATTGCAGATTCCGTCCTTCTTCAAGAAAGCAGAGGCTTGTATTTTGAATTCCGTAAAAACGGAACATGGGATCACGGGATCCTTCCGGTCAAAAATGAAAAAAGCGTTGTTGGAACGTACGAGATTGACATTCAAACTGACGAGTTGATATTAAACTACAATAATGGGAGTCAATCGACCAGATCCAAACTGCTCAGATTAGATTCCGTTACATGGACCTATGAAAACTCCTATTCGCTGGACCATGTAAAACACATTCAGCGCATAGAACTATCACGAATGAAATAGCAGCATTATTGTTTATTGAAGTAGTCAAAAACCAATTTTCCCTTCGCCGGCCCAATCACTTCCGCAATTTCCTCCTGCGATTTTTCCTTCAACTGCTTGATCGACTTAAACTTCGACAACAACTTCTTCGCAGTTACATCGCTGATTCCTTCGATTTCTGTGAGCTCTGTTTTGATTGTTCCCTTGCTGCGCTTTTTGCGGTGATGCGTAATTCCGAACCGGTGCGCTTCATCGCGGATGTATTGTATCACGCGCAACGATTCTGATTTCTTATCGAGGTACAATGGAATCGGATCGTCGGGATAATAAATTTCTTCGAGACGTTTTGCAATTCCGATCACCGCAAATTTTCCGCGAAGGTTGAGTGATTCCAATGCTTCCATCGCGGCAGAGAGCTGGCCCTTACCTCCATCCACAACCAGCAGCTGAGGAAATTCAAGATTCTCTTCTACAACGCGACTGTAACGGCGATGAATCACTTCACGCATCGTGGCGAAATCATCAGGACCAACAACCGTTTTCACATTGAAGTGACGGTAATCTTTCTTGCTTGGTTTTCCATCACGGAAAACAGTCATTGCGGAAACGGCAAAGTCGCCCTGAAAATTTGAGTTATCAAAACACTCAATGAGCCGTGGTTCTTCCGACAAGCGGAGATCTTTCATCATCGTTGCCATGATGCGTTTCGTATGCCGTTCCGGATCGGTGAGCGCATCCTGTTTCTGTTTTTCCTTGAGGTAATATTCTACGTTTCGCTCACACAACTCGATCAGTTTTTTCTTGTCGCCACGCTGCGGAACGGTAATCGTTACATCCGGAATTTCCATCGGGAAGGCAAACGGAATAATAATCTCCGTAGAAGTGCTCTGAAAACGTTCACGTAATTCTACAATCGCGAGCTCAAGCATTTCTTCGTCCGCTTCTTCAATTTTCTTTTTCATCTCGATGGTGTGCCCTTGAATGATCGCACCGTCAATCACCCGGAAGAAACTAACATAAGCAGCTTTCTCATCGGCACGGAATGCGAACACATCTACATTCGTAATCGAGGCACTCACCACAGTAGAGCGCGACTGATAATTTTCGAGCGCGTCAAGATTGTCCTTCGTCACTTGCGCCAATTCGAATTTCATGTTGGCAGCGTGCTCTTTGATTTCATCCTTCAGCTGGCGAATGACCACAGAAATATTTCCTTTGATCAGATCGCGGATCTTCGCAATGGATGCATCGTAATTTTCTTCGGTTTGTAAATCTTCACAAGGCCCGAGACAGTTTCCGATATGAAATTCCAAACACACTTTGAATTTTTTCGCATCGATATTTTCCTTTGAAAGATTCAACCGGCAATTCCGCAACGGATACATTTTCTTCACCATGTCGAGCATCGTGTACATCACTTTGACACTCGCATACGGGCCGAAATATTGCGAGCCGTCTTTGATCATTTTCCGCGTTGGAAATATTCTCGGAAAGCGCTCGTTGGTGATGCAGATCCACGGAAACGTTTTGTCGTCCTTCAGCAACACGTTGTATCGCGGCTGATATTTTTTGATCAGGTTATTCTCCAGCAGCAGCGCGTCCAGTTCAGTATCGACAAGAATAAATTTGATAGAATTAATCTTGCGCACAAGAATGGCAGTCTTCCCGGGATGACGTTCGATGCCTACGAAATACGACGACACACGCTTCTTCAGGCTCTTTGCTTTCCCAACATACAGGATAGTTCCCTCGGCATCGTAATACTGATACACGCCGGGAGAATCGGGTAAACTGGTGATTGTTTCGCGTATGGAGCTGCTTACTTCCATGATAGGAAGACAAAGATACCTCACAGTGAAACCTATTGGGTAAACATCTCGTATTTCGTTTATATTTGCTGAACCCCTTACCCTCCCCCTATGAAACGAACTGCCCTCCCCCTACTGGCGTTTTTCATGCTGATTTTCGCCACTCATGCTAATGCAACACTTTGTACTGCTATTGTAAATGGCGGCGATTGGAGCGATGGATCAACATGGGATTGCGGAGTTCCTCCCAGGGATGACGATACTATGTGGATTCCGGTCGGATTTACTGTGAATGTTGATATCAACTCTCCCGAGTACGAAAACATGCTTGTGATTGTGGATGGCGTTCTGAATTTTGAAAACGGTCAGAAGATCAACATTTGTCCGGGAGGAGTTTATCTTTCTGCAACCGGTGAATTGAGCGGGGGCACGCCCGGTTCGAAAATTGACATATGCGGCAGCACAGTGTGGAATGGTCCCGGGCCAACATACGGAATTCAATTTTTCGGTTTGGTTGTTCTACCGGTAGAGCTAACTGCATATTCAGGCGCGATTAATTCCGACGGACAAGTTGTACTGAATTGGACTACGGCAACTGAAACGAACAACAGTCACTTTACAATTGAAAGAAGTACAAACGGATTGACGTTTGAAGAAATCGGTCGTGTGGTAGGACACGGAAATGCTACACAACAACTTAGCTACTCATTCAGCGATGTGAATCCGGAATCGGGCACAAATTATTATCGCCTCAAACAAACTGACTACAACGGACATTACGAGTACATCGGAATGGTTGCAGTAGAAGTTGTGATGAATACAGCAGGTTGCGTTTTGAGTGTGTATCCAAATCCATGTCAGGGAAATTGTACTGTGAACTTCAGCGATTGTCCACAAGACAACAATGGATACATCACACTGCAGATGATTGATGCTAATGGACAAGTGGTGAGCGAACAGATACCTGAGCGAAATGCATCGGGTGGATTTTCATCTACAGTTGATGTGGAGAATAATCTGAAACCGGGAGTTTACATCGTTCGCGGTGTTTCATCCAAAAAGTCATACACGCAGAATGCTGTAATCAAATGAGGAGAATTTTTTTGTTTGCCGGCATTTCTGCACTGATATTTTCCTGCTCTTCCGACTCCGGTAACGGTGACGGTGAAAAAATTGCACCTGAAGATTCATTGGCATTAGCTGATAGTGCACGCCTTTTTGTACTGCCCACTCCTTTGCAGGTTGCAACCTTTCTGCAGACGCACGCACAGGAAATGCATCCTGAGTTTCTTTCAGATAATTCAATTCCCACAGCCAATTACAGTACCGATTACGAGCGCGCACTAAATCTTGGCGTCTGCATTTCCGATGTAGGTTATGCAGCGTTGTATGGCGATCGCCAGTTGGCTTTGGATTATTTATCGCGCGCAGATGAGTTGGTTAAATCGCTCAAGCTTGAAGCGGTTGCAATTCCGCTGATGGAAAGAATCCGTAACAACATAGAACAGCGCGATTCGTTGAGTTTTCTGCTGCTGACGTTATACAGCAATTCACAGGCACATCTGAATACAAGTCAGCGCGAGAAAACAGCTTTTTATCTTGTGAGCGGATGCTACATTGAAAATCTGGCGATCACCGCGCAACATGAAAAACTGCAGACGAACAAAACATATATTCAGCTGATCGCCCAGGAAAAACTCTGGCTTGATAATCTGGCGGAAGCGTTGACATACCTAGAGCCGGATGATGAATCACAGGATTTATACAATACTTTTTTCACACTGCAGGATTGTTACAAAGACATTCATGTGAATATGGAAAACAATCTTCCGTCCTGTTCATTCACACCAGAAGCATTCACGAAGCTGCAGTCGAAAAGTGTGCAGTTGCGTAATGAAATTACTGGCAAGAAATCCACTTGAAGTGTACACGACGTGTTGGAGTTAGCCGCTGATTGCGCTGATGTCGCAGATCGAAATTTGTTAAGCAGGGTTTGCTAAATAAATTATCACGATCGCGACAAATTTATTTTAGCACTGTAGGGCTTCAAAATTATCAGCGTAATCTGCGAAATCAGCGGCTAACCTTGGCGGCTCCTTCTATGGGGTATAAAAAGAAATCCCGGTCATCGTTTTCACGATTAACCGGGATGCACACCACACCTGATGAACAGTACTTTTAGTTGCAAACACCTTAAGTACTTACAGGTTTCTTAAAACGCCGGGCAAACTACCGGACGGTATTTCGGTCTTGGTTTTTTACATGTTGTTTGAAAACCTAATGAAATTTCATGCGCACCAGCTGTTGAGTTGGTCAGTTTTGAAATCGTAACATCGTAGCTGTAACCCACTCTGAACTGTCCTGCTTCAAAACCGATCAACATAATGAATGCATCTTTCCCGCGATACCAGAGTCCGCCAACTATAGTTTGTTTCTTGAAATACACTCCGAGATTCATCTGCTGAAAATCTCCTTGTTGACGATACATCAGGTTTGGAGAAATGAACGTGTTATTGCTTTTATCACCAATCGGAATATTTCCACCTGCGTGAACCGTGTACTTTCTCGGAAGTGGGCTTTGGCCGTTAAGCAAAGATTCATTTTGTTCAAGAATATGATGAACTGCAGCGCCAATGAAAAGATGGTCGCTGGTAAAAACTGCACCGGCAGCAAGATCGAAATTTCCTGATGCTGCTACGCCTGGTGTTTCCTGCGTTGTGTTCACAAATCCGTTCGTTGGATCAATCTGATCACCGAATGTGAGCTTTCCCCAATTCACGGCTTTCTGCCACCAGCCTGCCTGAATCGCAACCTTAATGGCTGTAGTGCGAGTGGGTTTGATCTGCGGAGCATAAACTACTCCAATGCCCGTTGTATTCAATGTTCCCTGCGCAGCACGATCCTGCATCACCATTAGTCCAACACCACCTTTAACGGCATGAACATAGCGATCAATAGACAGGCCAACGGTTGAGTACGTGCCGTAAATATTTGGCCATTGCATGCGATATCCGGCACTAATGCGCGGACAAATTGTATTTCCAGCTAATGCAGGATTTAAGTAAATCTGATTCGCGTAGAATTGTGAAAATTCAGGATCCTGCGCGTGGAGTTGCGTAGCTGCAACAAACATACACGCGAGTGCAAAAGTGTATTTGTACAGTTGTTTCATGATAAGAGAGATTAAAGTGTGATGCCACTAATAAGACGGGGGCACCCGAAAAGGTTGCCTTAGAAGTAGTAAGGCAATAAGTAATTAAGTAGGCAAGTCAGAGAGGTGACTGACTTGCCTACTTAAGGACTTAAATACTTGACTACTTCCAATGAAAAAACCCTAAACTCGTGAGAATTCAGGGCAGTGACAATGTACCATGAGCGGTGACTCGGTAATTGTCGAAGGGGTTTTTATTTACTGATCAAACCCGATCCGCTGCCCATCGGTTGGGGCAGTCGGTTCGGGTGAAATATTTGTTGGTGCTTGCGGAACACTATCAGGAGCTATTTCCTGCATGTTCGAAGAGTCCTTGGTATTCGGAATAAAGATGGGTTTCACTTTGCCGTTCTCATCGATGTCATAATAGATGGCCGGCTTCTTGCCCAACTCGTCGTGATTATTCACGAGTGCAGGATCTTCACTTGTGTTATAGATCGCTCCTTTGATAGGATCAATCTGGTCACCAAAGCGGAACGGATTCTCATCTTTCGGCTTGCGATTTTTCGATTGTGTGAGATCCTTCGTGGTATTCATTTCAGGAATCGCCTGATTTGAACCTGAAGGAGTATTCACTACAACTGTATTCGCTGCAGGTGGTAACACCGTGGTTGTATTCACTACCGGATTCTGATCCTCTGTAGGGTTTGTCGTTACATTCCTGTTGTCCGCAGGTGTCGACGGTTTTCCATTTCCTTGGGCAATTACTACTCCGAGTACAGTCAGGCCGACTATGCCAAGCATAATGCCGATTGTATTCAGGGAGAATTTCCACCTGAAATTGTTAGATTTAGGAAGCTTGTCAAGCGAACGGCTCATAGCGTCCCAGTCGGCACCATTGTATGGTGCTTCGTAGTCGCTCAACCGGTCGTTTAGCCCCTGGAAAAGCTTGTCATCGTGTAGCTGTCCGTTGCTCATCTGCAGGTTTGATTTTGTTGTACAATTGTTTCTTCAGTTGAAAGCGGGCTTTAGCAAGATTCGATTTCGATGTTCCTTCGCTGATGCCCAGTTGGTCTGCAATTTCTTTGTGCGAAAAGTCTTCAATTACGTACAAGTTGAAAACTGTTCTGTAGGCCGGACTTAATCCCTGCACTACTTCAAGAATCTGCTCTTCACTGAGCTGGCCAAGAAGATTGTCTTCTTCGATTTCATCCGGTTGATCCGGAATATCTCCTTCTCGCGCATAGACTGTAGAAACGATGTTGTACTGATGCTTGTTTCTGCGCAGGTGATCGACCGCTGTGTTCACCACTATTCTTCTCACCCAACCTTCGAAAGAACCTTTTCCTGCGAAGTGACGGATAGTGGTAAAAACTTTGATCAACCCTTCCTGCAACATGTCCTTAGCCTCATCACGGTCTTTGCCGTAACGCATGCAAACACCGAGCATCTTACCGTAGAAACGCTTGTATAGCGCCTCCTGGCTAGCTCTGTCTTGCCTTACGCAACCTGCGATGAGTTCGTTTTCAGTCATGGGCGGGAGAAGTGTCCGCTTTCTTTTACGTATTGAAGACGCGAAAAGGTTGCTTTAGTTGCCCGAAGCGTAAAATATGTAGATGGATTGCACAATGGGAAAGTTAACCTGATCAAAGATATCAGGGTTCGGTGCTGACAAGGTTATCCTAACAACAAGAAAGTCGGGTTTTTGAAGCCACACACCCCACTTTTGACTTGTCCTGAAGGACTCTTGCTTTTTTCAGTGGAAACGAATATTTCGGTAGTGGTTGTCCGGGTAGGCGAAATTTCATTGGTAAAATCGCTTTCGGAAAGTGCGCAGTAATTCAGGATAAGTAGTCATCGAGGACGCATACGTGAGGAACCTGATCGTGTGCTCTAAACCTTAAAGGTTTTATGGTGACACCCGTTTCATTCCCAATAAAACCTTTAAGGTTTAGCAATCCTTCAAGGTTTATCGAGGTTCACGTGATTCACGATGAAACCTTGAAGGATTATTCTCACGAAATCCCAAGACTCACAATCGCAATCGCTGCCGCTTCCTGTTCCGCTTTTTTCTTCGAGAAGTTTTCGCTGGTACCTACTCCGCCGCC
>CAYUTR010000046.1:0-18475 GCA_964447465.1 uncultured Chryseobacterium sp. | reverse complement strand
GCAGACATCTATAAAGTTTCCCGTAATGCACAGGGCGACTGGGGTGCTGCTGAAAATATGGGAATCGAAATCAACACAGAGGGTAACGAAATGTTTCCATTCTTCGAAGAGAAAAACGGGATTCTGTTCTTCGCTTCCAACGGACGTTTTGGACTCGGTGGCCTGGACATTTTTGTTTGCCCGATGAATGGTACTTCACAAGGTCGCGTTGTTAATGCGGGTGCACCAATAAATACTACAGCCGACGACTTCGCGTTTATTGTTGATAGCTCGATGGACAAAGGATATCTTTCTTCGAACCGCGCCGGTGGAAAAAACGGCGATGATATTTACTCTGTAGATATTTTGAACGGTTTCGACATCGGCAAAAAAATCAAAGGCATCGCGAAAGACAAAAACGGAAAATTTATTCCGGAAGCATTTATCACGCTGTATGATGATAAGAACAACGTCCTCGATACCTTAACGACAAAAGGAGACGGTGCATACGAATTTTTTGCAGACGCTGACAAAACCATGAAGTTAACAGGGCAAAAAGTCGCTTATACCGATGGTACAAGTCCGGTGAACACTTCGGGCAAGGCCTATATTATTACTGTAGATGTAATTCTGCTTGACGAAGAAAAAGAAGTAACGATCGTGAAAGCTGCACCTGTTGGAACAGATCTCGGCGCACTCCTTGTACTGAATGCAATTTATTTCGATCTGAATCAATCAACTATTCGTCCGGATGCTGAAACAGAATTGTTGAAAATCGTAAAGACGATGAACGCCAATCCAACCATGGTTGTCGAAATAAGTTCTTATGCCGACTGCAGAGAATCAGATGCATACAATCAATCTCTTTCGAATCGTCGTGCACAAGCATCAGTAGATTTCATCAAGACACGCATCACGAAGCCAGAGCGTATTTCCGGTAAAGGATTTGGTGAATCAAATCTTGTGAACAATTGCGAATGCGACGGGGCTGAAATTTCTCCCTGCTCAGAAGCACAGCATCAGAAAAACAGAAGAACTGAATTCAGAATTGTGAAGAAATAAGATTAGTTAGGTGCGGAACGTCCATTGCAGAAATGCAGTGGACGTTTTGCGATTCACCCAACTCATTGTGAAGAAGACAATAACACCTTAAACAGGTCAGAATCGCCCCAACGTGTGAATCATGTAACTAAACTGTCGTTTTGTGTAAAAGCCAAAGGTCTGCATTCGCGCATCTTTGAACCTGTGAATCCATTCGGTTTTCACATAACAAAATCAACATGAAAAATAAACTACTTTACATCTTAACAACTGCCGTGCTGTTCGCATCACCTGCAGTAACTTTTGCACAAGCACCTACACTGGGTACCTGCGCTGAATTTGAACTATTCACCACAAACGGAGCTGTCCTCAATACTGGCATTTCCCATATTACCGGAAATGTCGGATCCAACAACGGATCAAGCACTGGATTCGGGAATGTAAATGGCCAGATGCACAACAACGATGGTGCCACCGCTCAGGCTGCCGCTGATTTGCTTATTGCATACAATCAATTGAATGCAACCATTCCATTATTTTTTCCATCCCCACTACTTGGTAATGGCGATACATTGACTGCGAGCATCTATGAAACCGCAGCTGCGACAACACTTAACGGCACCCTTTACCTTGACGGCGAAGGTGTTTCAACAGGAGTCTTTATTATTCGCGTGCAAGGTCCACTGTCAACAGGAGCGAACGCGAAAGTAAAACTGATCAACGGTGCACTTGCCTGTAACGTATACTGGAAAATAGAAGGATTGGTGAGCATGGCTCCAGGTACTTCTATGAAAGGAACTGTTGTTGCCAACAATGCTGCAATAAACATGACCACCAACGACACGCTTGAAGGCCGTGCACTTTCAACTGCAGGCGCAATTACTATTGATGGTATCCTTGCATACACACCAGTTGGTTGCGGAAGTCCCGCATTAACAGGCCCTGCGTATCCCAATCTTGCTTCAACTGAATGCTATGCGATCTTCACATCAAGCGGCGCATGTACAAATGCAGGTACGACTATGGTGACAGGAGATGTCGGAACGAATGTTGGACTTACCACAGGTTTCCAGGCGATCAACGTAACCGGAACAATACATCCCATTCCTGATGGTTCAACCGCTGCGTGTGCTTCTGATTTATTGAATGTGTACACGTACCTCAACAACCTGCCATACGACATCGAGCTATTATATCCTGCACAGTTCGGAAACAATCTTGTTCTCACACCACACACGTACCTGATGAACGGCGCAACTACGTTCACAGATACACTCTACCTGAATGCAATGGGTGACGTCAATGCAGTTTTTGTTATCCAGATCAACGGTGCGCTTGCTACAAGCACGTACTCGAAAGTTATTCTGATGAACGGTACTCAAGCGAAAAATGTATTCTGGAAAGTCGATGGCGCAGTCGATATTAACGACTACTCCATCTTCCAGGGAACAATCGTTTGCAACAACGGTGCAGTCAATATCAATACTGGTGTAGTACTTACCGGACGTGCATTAACGACAACGGGTAATATGTCTACATCTGCGATTTACGCGACAATGCCCCCTGGATGTATATGGCTGAGTATTGATCCAGCTACTGGGGTAACTGAATCGGCAACGGTATTCCCTAATCCGTTCTCAAACAACCTCACAATCACAGTGAACGATGCAACGCTGATCGGAAAATCGCAAGTTGGAATTTACAATGTTCTTGGCGAAGAGATCATGACCATCGCAATTCTTAACACAACCACTACAATACCTACTACCAGCCTGCCTGTGGGAGTGTACTTCTATACACTTACGGACAACGGCGGAACGATCCAATCGGGTCGACTGGTTTCTCAACAGTAGCACATTGAGCAATTCTCATCCTGCCGACGCAGGATGAGAATTCATTTTCATTTCCTCAACGTTCATTTAATTGCATTTACATGGTACCCCAAACGCTTAATCTGTTTATTGTAGATGACGATCCACTGGCTTCAATGGGATTGCGCCAACATCTCACCAATCGTTTCGGAAGTGAATTAAATATTTCAACCTTCCTTACCGGTAAAAGTGCACTGGAGAAGATTTCATCAGACGTAAACATGGTGATCCTTGATGTCATGCTGCCAGGCGAAAACGGAAATGATATTCTGAAGTCTATTAAGGAAATAAGTCCGGACACCAAAGTGATAATGTTTTCTTCCCAGTTCGAAATGGAAGTAGCCATTCGTTCATTCCGCAGCGGTGCTTCCGACTATGTTATTAAAGGACACAAGTCCGGAAAGAAAATATCTTCTCTCGTGTTGCATGCACTTACCTATCCGCTTCGCGTGATGGTTCAGGAATTCGGCATCAATAAATATGTAGCGATGTTTCTCCTCACGTTTACTGCAATTGGAGCAGGTGTCTTTCTCACGTTGAGACTCACCAACCAGATGACGCTGACATTTTAAGCAGCTGCAGTTAACTTTCTCACGCACCTCTTCTTCCTGCCGCGTTCCCCGTTCCACATCCCCAATCCCCTACCCGTGAATTATGCAAGCAATCGAAGGACGGGTGTAACGCTTCCTGAAGGTGTAAGCGCAATCTTTGTTAAGTAGAACATTCAAACAAAATAAAACTAACATACATGAATACGAACGGCGTAGAAGGAAACTGGAACGAGACCAAAGGAAAACTCAAGCAGAAATTTGCATTCCTTACAGATAACGATCTTCTTTTTGCTGAAGGCAAGAAAGATGAAATGCTCGGTAAAATTCAGATTAAACTAGGCAAAACAAAAGAAGAACTGCAACAAATTATTTCGTCGCTCTAAATAATTCTATTGAGAATTTGAAGTTTGGCATTTGGCATTGAACATTAGAGACTGTGTTTCTATTTGACTATAGAATTTCAAATGCCTGTCCTGATCCCGATAACTATCGGGATGTCGAAGGATCAAACTCCAAATGTTCAACTAAAATTACCCCCAACTCTCATGAAAAGACTTATCCTCGCCACAATACTTTTCTCGCTTTTGTCCGTTACAGACATGAACGCACAAAAGAATGAATCATCAGAATCTTACGGCAACACACTCAATCTTGGTCTTGGAATCGGGTACTACGGCTACATCGGTCATACGCTACCAGTTGTAAGCTTAAATTATGAATTTGACGTAGCACGTAATTTTACTCTTGCTCCCTTTATTACTGTGTTCAGCTATCGCAATTACTACTACTGGGGCAGTCCAAACCATCCATACAAAGATTACTCTTATCGTCATACAGTAATTCCTGTTGGCGTAAAAGGCACTTATTATTTTGATCAGCTTCTTCAGGCTGGATCGCGTTGGGATTTTTATCTGGCAGCATCCCTTGGATTTACAATACGTAAAACAGTTTGGGAAGACGGGTACCACGGCGACGCTCATGCTCATCATAGCACAAGCGGACTCTATCTCGACGGACACATAGGAACAGAATTCCACATCAACGATAACATTGGACTCTACCTTGATCTATCGTCAGGAATATCGACGGTCGGACTGGCCTTTCATCTTTAACCAAAAGGATCATGACCAACAAAAGAATCAAACGGAAGAGGCTCGCTGCAAAGAAAGCCAGTTCGCCTGCTGATCACACGCAGCTGGATAACGACGCTGATAAAACAGGAACGGATGTTAATGCCGACAGCACACAAAAAAGAACCGGCAAGCAAACTTTTAATAAACCCCGTCGTGAAGAAGATCCGGATAAGACCGGTATTGATACTCAATCAGACAAAACAAAATAACCCACATCACTAAATAAACTCCTATGAATTCTCTACTCTACACCATTGCAATCGTTCTGATCATTCTATGGGCGATCGGATATCTTGGTTACCAGGCGGGCGGCCTTATTCACATCCTGCTGATAATCGCAGTGATTGCAGTAATTCTTCGCCTGATTCGCGGTAACAAACCAATCTAATTCTTTACCAACAATATAAATGCCAATGGAAGATTCAAACAATACCGGAAAACTGATCGGCGCTTTGCTGCTTGGTGCTGTCATCGGCGGTGCACTCGGAATTCTTTTCGCTCCTGCAAAGGGAAGTGATACCCGGAAAAAACTCGCAGGTGCGGCTGAAGATTATACCGGCGTTATGAAAGAAAAATTCGAACAGTTTCTTGAAGAAGCGAAGAAAGAATTTGCGGAGCAAAAAGAAAAAGCAGGAAAGCTTGTTGATGATCATTCTGCGTAGTCAGAACATATCCGGGAATCTAACGCTTTAACGCTCCACCAAATGGAAAGTACAACTGATCATATCGAAACGCTGTTCGAAAAAACCAAGCACTACACGCAAACAAGCGTTGAGTTATACAAGCTTAAGGCTGTTGACAAGTCAGCGGATATTATTTCAACGCTGGCTTCGCGCATTGCGATTGCAGTATTTGTCATTTTGTTCATGCTGACTATCAACATCGGAATTTCTCTCTGGCTGGGTGATATTCTTGGAAAAAATTACTACGGCTTCTTAATCGTATCCGCGTTTTACGGCATAGGCGCAATTGTATTTTATGCGATGCGCAACCGCTGGATCAAAACTTCAGTAAGAAATTCCATCATTGAACAGGCACTAAACTGATCCAAATGAACAAACCGGATCCCGTCTTGTTGCTCAAGGAACTAATCAGGACGAAAGAATTGGAACAGCAACTCGAAGAGAAAATCGTCAGAGAGCAGTTTCACCGCACATATGAAAGTCTCAAGCCACTCAACCTGATCAGGAATGCAGTTCACCAGGTTGTTTCTTCTCCTGAACTGAAAGGTGATCTCGGCAATGCTGCTTTAGGAATCATTTCCGGTTTCATCGCGAAAAAAGCAATTTCATTCGGTTCATCAAATCCATTGGTGAAGCTCGGCGCAACGATTGTACAAATGATCGTCGCTGGTAAAGTCACACAAAACGCGGACGACATCAAAGCGATCGCTGCAATTGTCCTCAACAAAATAATGAACCATCAGCGTAACCCGGCTGATGAAAAAACAAACGAATGAAGCCCGCTGTACTCCTGTTGCCCCGCTATGCAAAGTTTTCGCTGACTCTTCTGGGCATCTGCCTCTTGATCGCAATTCTGTACGTAGCACAACACATTCTCATTCCACTTCTGCTCTCCCTGATTTTCGCGATACTTCTTCGCCCTGTAGTTTCGTTTCTTAACCGTCGCTTACGTTTTCCGAATGTAATTGCCGTACTGGTCTCAGTTATTGTCTTCATAGTACTCATCGCGGCAATTGTGTTCTTCATTTCATGGCAGCTGGCTGGTATTGCAGAAGACTGGACCATGATCCAGCGAAACCTTTCTGCACACTTCGATAACGTGCAGCTTTGGATTAAGCAACAGATCGGCATGAGCATTAACACCCAGCAGAATTATATTGACAAAGTCACCGGTGAAGGTATTACCGGCGACAGCGAGATGATGGGGAATACCCTGAATTCATTCACCGACACACTGGTAAACATCCTGCTGATTCCGATCTACACTTTTCTTATGCTTCTCTACCGTAACCTGTTTGTGAAGTTCCTTGGAAAACTCGTGAAGACTACCAACGAACATATTCTAATTGATGTCCTCGGCGAAGTGAAAATCGTGATCCAGAGTTATGTGGTAGGCTTGCTCATTGAAACCGGAATCGTTGCCCTGCTCACAACGGGCGGTCTAATGCTGCTGGGAGTTCCTTACGCCGTCCTGCTTGGTGTGATCACTGCTGTACTCAACCTCATTCCTTATGTGGGCATTTTGGTCGCAGCGGTTATTACAATTCTTGCCACACTCGTGAACACAACCGATCTCTCCGTTGTGCTTGGTGTACTTGGACTGAGCGTGCTGGTGCAATTCATCGACAACAATTTGCTTGTGCCGCGCATCGTAGGCAACAAAGTCCGGATCAACGCGCTGGCTTCTATGCTCGCCGTAATTATTGGCGGAACAATTGCCGGCGTTGCAGGAATGTTCCTCGCGATTCCACTTATTGCAATTGTCAAAGTAGTATTCGATCGCATAGAATCTCTTGCACCACTCGGTTATCTCATGGGCGACGATATGGCGAAGACTTACACGTGGGGCAAGATTATGTTACCCGATTTCAATCAGGGAAATAATAATGAAGCGTGGCCCGAGCAGGTGAGAAAAGACGCAGGTGATTTAACTCCGGAAGAGGATAAGAAAGCGCCTGAGTAACACTGCAGTTTAGTCCGTCTGTGATTCCTAAGTAAATGCGAGGTTGATGATGAAATCATCTTTGGACGGAATCGGGGGCTTCGATTTCCAGTTAACAGAAAATATTTTCTTCAGCGTCTCAATGTAATTGTGATGCGAATAAGGTTTGACCACATAATGGTGAGCAGCGTGCGCATACACATCCATAATGTCAAGAACATTCTTCGAAATCGTCATCATGATTACCGGAAGGTGCTGCAAGGAAGGATCAGCTTTGATCTCCTTCAGACATTCAAGCCCGTTTTTTCCCGGCATATGTACGTCCACAATCACAAGATCAATGTCCGACCGTCCTTGTAACGCCGTGAAGAGGTCATCACCGCACCTGACGTGAATCACCTCGTGAGGCAGCTGCAGGTATTCTAACCCTTCCTTAAAAAGTATGGCCTCATCCGGATCGTCGTCCGCTAAGAGTATATTCAACTGTTCACTCATGCTCAGAAAATAACGCGCCAAAGTACCAATAAGTTGCACCGCGCATGAAACAACTGATCGGCTTTAGGTGGCCAAGTACCGAACCAACATTTTTTAACGTTCCGGAACACGCTGGACTACCCGAAAACTGTTGAACATTTTCCACACTTCGTTAAGAACTTGTCAAGCACAAAGCGACCAGGAAAATACTCTCTGATGTTATTTCAGATTTCTCTCCCTGGCCGACTCCACCAACTTTCGTTTTATTCTATGCGTCGTAAACTGAATTTTTACTGCCTGGTTGTTAATTCTGAATCATGTGGAACTCCTTCATGTCCCCACCATCCATAAAATAGTACCAGAACTGCTTGTCTTCAAGCTTCAGAATAATCAATGTATGATCTTCCTGATTGGTAATTCCAGTCAACCTGATTTCTTCATCTTTATTCTGGAATGCCCAGATCCCGGAGCCGGAAATACTCCCCCAGCTGTAAGAATAGTTTCCGTCTGCAGTAAATGTTTCCGTGTACCCCGAATAAAGTGAAGTATAGTCGGTTCCATTTACTTTATAATTGTCAATCTTCCAGGTATTCGCAACGCGTTCTGCGCGACTGCGGAAACTCAGTGTGGGTCCGTCAGGGTATTTGGAACAGCTTTCGGTGCCTGTAATAACTAATCCTCCAACGAGAATCATAAGTACAGTAATCATTTTTCCAGTTTTCATTTTCTTGTTTTGTGGTGCCAGGATACTGACACTGTTATACTTTTCGACGCGGATGTTCCACGCCGTACTTCTTTAACATGGAGTCGAGCGAATCGTAATACGATTGCAGTGCGTCCTGTTTTACTGCCGGGTGCTTTTGGTCAGGAATCGTTTCCGGCATTTCCTCTATGTACTTCGACAGCTCAGGATATTTATCCTTGATTGTCATAGTTATTTTGAGGATCTTCTGATTTAATTTCTCCTCCCGCCTCGTCATCTTATAAAAGGATAATCAGAATTAGGATGATAATCAGAAGACCCACCACGGAAATGTAGATGCCGCCGGAACCATCGCGCAGTGTTTGTTTAATCGTCTGTTCTTCCTGGCGCAGTTCCTTTTTCTGCTCATGCGTCATTGCCGATCGATCCATCGTTTCAATCTCATTCAGACGACTTGCAAGAACGATCTGCGATTGTGCGGGATCTGCACTAACAGAAACCGGTTCGGTAGCTGCATGAATATTAACCGGCACAAACGAGAATGCAAGGAATCCCGTCATGATATATAACATATACTTTTTCATAATTGCAAGGGTTTGTGGTGAAATCCAGCGCATGAATACTTTCAGGCTGCAGGAACAAAGGTGCGATGGACCGCACGCGATGCTGTTACACAACAACAGGTGTTACTTGCATTATTCACGGGACATGGAACGAGTGATGAGGAATGAGGAACGCGAGTAACTACCGATCCTTCCTCGGGTGCCGTTCTCTCTTCGGCGCATATCCCGTTGAATCTTTTCTCCAGCGGAATAAATAGAACATCAGCAACACAAGCAGGATTCCGGCAATTGCCATGGTGAGCAAAATAGATCCTGTCGTTAATACCGAACCGAATGCACCGATTATTCCTGATGCGAGAACATTGGTGTAGTTCCCAAGTAAAAGAAAGGTTGCAGCAATCAACGCGAACAGAAAAAACAAATCGAGCATTAAGTGAAAACGGTAGTAGTGTGCGCTGACATTAACATCCTTTGCCCCGTTTGCAATAGCATGCGCTGTTTTTTGACGAATGCGTTTGGCCATAAAATATATTCCGACACCCAGTAGTGGACTGAGATAAAACATCAGCGCTACTCCTGCGGAAAGTCCGGGAATAAGCAGGAACAGAACAGCACCAACAAAAAGAATTCCGAGAACAGTGAGTAGCGTAATCTTACGGTTCGGTTTATCGTTTCCCGGTGGTTTCGGTTCATCGGGTGGAGATGCAGTAATAATTTCATCCACCGCAATTTCTGGTGCAGCTACTTCATCATTCGTTGATACGTTCTCTGAAGAATCTTTTGGTTCGGCGACAACCGAGGTCGGATCAAATAACATCTCGGTTGTTTCATCTTCTTGAGTTTCGGACAACAGATTTGCACGTTTCGATGACGGTTCAATCCGCGAGCCCGTTTCGATGTCCGATTGCGATTGATTGCTGCGTCCACCAATGTAAAAACCACTTCGGTAATGACGTTTCTCCACTGTACAGGAAGGAAAGAAAAGTCCTGCACAAACAATAAGAAGGAGAAAATTGAGAGAATGGGATTTCAAGCTACGTGAAGATAAGGATGGTAGATCAAAACATAAGCCACAAATGCGGTAAACTTCACGAAGATATTCCGCACCGAACTGAGTTTTGCGTATTTTCCGGATGCCTTCAATCCACGAACATGATTATTTCCTCATTCCCCGCCGGCGACACGTACACCAGCATCACCGATTTCAAACAACCGAAAACCATGTGTCCGCATTGCAAAAAACAAGCTGTGATAGTTTCTGTTTTTCTGAAATACAATCACATCAACTGGTTTCCCATGCACACCAAAGGAGAATCGGGTGATATCTTCTGCACTAACTGTCGCGGGCTCGACGAAACTGAAACCTATCCCGATTATATTCTCGAATACGCACAACAGCAGCTCAATCTAAAAAGCAGAACAAAACGATTTCTGCTTCTGTGCGCAACTTTATTCTGGCTCACGATCGGATTCTTCGCTTACACTATCATCTCAATGTTCATCTGATGGAAATTCAATTCGACATACACGGTTCTTCCGATAATTTGTACGCTTACCTGCGCAGCATCATCGGCACAGGCGGTTTCAATCTGCAACAGCACCAGACCTTGCCTTTCATCGGAACTGTGGAGCCAGGTATGTTCTCTGCGAAACCAATTGAATCAAGTGCTTCCATCAAACCACGTATTCGCGGTGAAATAATTTCTCTTGCAAATCGGCACACAGTGAAAGTTCGTCTCGGTCATTTGCTGAAATATCGCCTGATGATTATTCCAGTGTTAATCGCACCGGTTTCAGCTCTTGCACTATTCATCTTTATGGCAATGGAAGACATGTCAAGCGGTCACGAATTTCCATTTTACATGTTAAAGATGACGCTGCTTACAACTCTAATCGCCGGACTGCCTTTTTTGTGGATGTACGTCATTGCGGTGCACAATGCAAAAAGCGAAGTGCGGCGATTTTGTGAGGATTTGATCAGAGCGGCGAGACCGTAGCAACGAAGCACGTTTTTTCGTAACTTGTTTCATGAGAAATATTCTCCTTCTGATCGTCGTACTTCTTCAGTGCAATGCATTCTCACAGACAAAAAAGGTCTTGCTCGAGGAGTTCACTGGTGCGCACTGCGGAATCTGCCCTAACGGAGCTTATTACACCGACTCCATGCTGGACATGCATCCTGATCTAATTGCAGTTGCAATTCACACGTATCCAGGTGGCGACGCGATGGTGTTTCCAGCTATTGATACAATCGGAACAACATTCGCACAAGGCGCCCCTCTCGGCGCAATTGATCGCATTTGTTCTACACCACCATCTACCAATACCGGCGTCTACATCAACCAATGGGACAATGCCATCACACAACGCGAACTTGTTTCTCCATCCCTCACTGTTAGCGTTACTCCAGCATGGAATAGTTCGACACGAAATATTACAGCAAATATTTCGGTAAATATATTGGCCAATCTGCCGGCGGGTGATTATCGCATCTCATTATACGTTGTTGAAGATTCTGTAACGGGAACGGGTTCGGGATTCGATCAATCCAATTCATTCGACCAGATGCCAGGCAGTCATTGGTACGGACTCGGCGATCCCATTGTTGGATATGTACATCGGCATGTAGCGCGTGCTTTACTTCCAGGTGCTTGGGGACGAACAGGAGTTCTTCCTTCGTCGCCATTGAACGGACAATCATTCACGACTACATTCAACTACACTTTGCCAGCAGGATGCGATGAAAATCGCGTGACACTGATTGCGTTTGTGAATGAAGTTTCATCTGCGCATGATGCAGATCAGGTATTGAATGCAGAACAAGTTGATCTGATCGGTCCGACGTGGATGAATGAAATGTTTCCCGCATCGCCATTGTTGGTATATCCTTCATCCTCGGAGGGGCTGTTCAACGTAGAATTTGCTCACGTCGACGCGAACTATTATGTGTACGATGTTATGGGTCGTGCGGTGCAAAGCGGAAAACTCCGTGATGGCAACGTAACGGTGATCGACCTTACAACCGAAACAGGTGGATATTATTCAATTGTGATCATTTCAGAAGAAGGGACCTTCGTGGAGAAAGTTGCGAAGATGTAGTTTAATATGTCTGATCAGACATGATAACGATCAAATACCGCGCTCATAATATCTTGGTTCCCGATAGCTATCGGGATTGGCGGTTGAATTAAGCTTCGATCTAGAAGTACGTCCCTACCGCAAATTCAAACTGCTCTCCAAAGATCTTCTTAACCGGAGAAGCAATATTCTGTTCGTAAAATATCAGCATCGATTTTTTATAGTCGAGCGGGTCAACAGTGCGGAACGAAAGCGGACAGTACTTGTGATGAATCAACACTGCGTTGCTCACAATTCTTGCGGTGCGTTTGTTTCCGTCTTCGAACGGTTGTATGTACGACAACATCAACAACGTTAAAAGTGCCGCTGAAAAAACATTCGTCTGCCGGTTCACAAGCATGCACATTTTCTCCAACGCTTCTCGGATCTGGTGTTCGTTATCAATCGGTTTGTAATTCGTTCCGGAAATTCCCACCGTGCGCTTTCGGATGTTACGCGATACACCGAGATCGTTCACAAGTTTACTGTGAATGTCCTCAATGGCGTGAACAGTAAGCGGCCAGACATAACTCTGATTTTCGAAAATGAAATCCAATGCGCTTTTGTGATTAAGCAACATCACCGCATCGTCTTTTGTTTTTCCGGCCGCAGTCAAACTGTGCCTGAGCAATTGTTCTGTTTCCAGCAACGAATACGTGTTGCCTTCTATCTGCGATGACTTCCAGCTCAGATCAATGGCCAGACGTTCCATTTCCGCACGATACTTCTCTTTCGACTGTTTTGAAACTTTCATCTGAAATTCTGCCTGCCATTCGTTGAGCACCGCGAGTTCCTTCGTGTTGAATAACGGAGTTGTATTCAGTTCATGCCAGATTTCAAAGTTGAAACGTGAGTTGATCTTCCGTTCATCCTGTTCTTCGCTGAAGTATTTTTCTACATCAACAGCACTGCGCAGTTTGTTCGTTCGTATGATCGAATAGCGTGTACTTCTCGCTGCACCCGACACTGAAATTTTCTTCTCTTCAACCAGATCCTTCAGTGCACGTTTTAATGTAGCGAGACTCATCCACGGGCGATAGTGAGCGTGCATTTCCGCCGAAGAAATCTCCGGATGCTCACTGATGTATTGGAGCAATTGCTCTATGAAGCCTTCATTAAGCTTTGCCATGACAATCTATTTATAAGATCAAATATACTTATTTATTAGCTCATTTTAGCATCTTTTACCATCCATAAATTATCTTTTTGAGCCAATAATAATCAATAATGACGTTTTTAGCCTATTTATTGGCTCAAATTATAAATATCGGCTCAAATTGTGGTCAATTTCGAAATTCATCAAATCGCTGATTTTCCTCGAATCCGCCAGATCGGTTAAACACAACACTTTGTCGATTGCCGTCACCAACGCTGAGCATATCCGTAACTTCCATGTAAGTTGTCCTGGCAACACCAGAAACATTCGGCCTTTCTATGCGCGCTTTCCTTTTCTTTCTGCTCTTCACCACCACGCTCGCAGCGCAATCTCGTGTAACAACTCCCACGCTTGTCGATTGCATTAACAACTGGAAGCGTTTGTTGTTGCAGGACGGCGAAACCTTTTCCACCGAAAAATTAAACTGCACGTTACTTGAAAACATGTACGCCGATTCCTTCAATTGGTACGGCACTGCATGTGCGAACGACAGCATCTGTGAAATTACGCGCCGCAGCTGGTTGCCCGAAATTCTCGCCGCACAAAACGATTACTATATCGACACAATCACTACATCCGATCACGTACTCTACAAAGTAATCTTCAGCGAAACAGGAATATTCACCGCGCTCAAGCAGCATTACGTCACATGGCGGGAAGAAGAAAACACATTCCTGATTGTTGCGCACTCGAGCACAGCCGACGATGGATGGCAGAAACGAAAAAAAGAAATCGCCTCTTCCACTATCCGCGATAAAAAAGGAAAAACGTATTACATCGTCAACAGCGATACCACGTTATTTTCTTCACGCGTTGTGTATTATCTCACCGACACACTTTCATTCTTTGAGCCAGGTTACATCGATGTGTGTTACGGATTTGATCAGCTCGGTTTTTCCACTTCCGGAAATGTTTTTGTGGCTACCGCGAAAACTTCCTCACCCGATAAAATCATCAGCATAAAGGAAATCTCACGCGAGCTGAATTCGGAAGTTTACGAAGATGCCAGCATCGTAAGAGGAGGAATTCCATGTTACCTGCCGTACGATTCAATTTCTCCTGATAAAAAATACGTCGGCACCAATTGGAAGATTCCTCCACTCGACTGGAAAAAATCAGGGTCGAAAACTGTGCAACTTGAACTGTATACCGTTTACGAATACGGTTCACTCTGTCTCCGCTCAATTACAACGATCGCTCTGAGTAAGCGTGGAAAGAAAATTAAAGTGAAGAAGAGAATGATTCCTCCACCGCCGCGGGAAGGTGTGCCGTTCTAAATTTTCAAACGTACCTGAGTCATGCGCCCGATTCTCGCCTCTTTCATTACACTTCTTTTATTCGCTTGCGGAGATTCAGCGGATACAATGTCGAATGATACAATAGCCAACGCGAATAATACAGCACCAGCGGCATTTCCAAAAAACTGGGTAAGCCTTAACTACGTTACGTGCATGGATACATCCTGTCCCTGCGAATGCTGGCACGAGACGTACGATGCCTCTGCTGATCATTCGGATGCGGTGACCATGATTCTGCTCGACTCATTAAATGGAAAGCTCTTCGCGAACATTTATACATACAATGTCGATTGCTTCCGGTGGGAACTCACGCCAACTGCGAACGCAACATTCGAAGTCAGGAATGAAAAACACGAAATTGTTGGAGAACTTACTTTCAATGTCGATACACTTCGTCTCGTGAAGAACGGATTAACCACATATTTTATCAGTTTCCCGGAATTTGAATGGTACGAAGGTTCAGAATTCATCGGTCGCATCAACGCAAACCTCCTACAGAATTCAATCAATCCATCCGACACACTCATCCGCAGTTTACTCGCTGTAGATTCAGCAACACTCACCTGTTCTCCTGAAATGGGAAATCTCATATACGTTCCAGGCTTCACACACGACAAATGGATTCTTGTTCCGCATGAAGATAATTTGTGGCTGTATGAATATCTCGGCGACGGCAATAAGAAGCAGGAGATTCCGAAAGCGGATACAATCTGCGTTGGGAAATTTCCGCGGAACTAAATTCGGTTCTCCCTAACGTCACCCGGTAACCTACCGGATCGAAATATTCAATTGTTTATTCAAACCGGCCTCCACAATTTTCTTGAGCGTCATCAGTTCGATATCCTGAGAACCATTTTCAATTTTCGTAATGTACGTCCGCGATGTACCCGCAGCGCGCGCCACCTGATCCTGTGTAAGCTTTGATTTCAGCCGTGCTTTCTTAAACATTTCACCGATGGAAAATTCCATTTCGGGATCGGGTTCACTGAGATCGTAAAGTGTGTCGGCACCTACATCGAAATAAGAAAATGTTTTCTTGCCTTCCATGTTCACGAATGAAAATTTGATCTTCCTCCATGCGAGCGACCAATGGATTAATTCTACCCCTTTGAATATTTCCGGATCGTACAACTTGTAATCTCGATCTCCCTTCCCGGATTTCCAATCATTTTTAAGGATACGCCTGAAATTTAGAATTCTGTTTTCACCAGTATCAAACAGAACTGAAATAATCAATGCTTTCTTATCGACGCGATTAATCCTTAATATTTTGGGTAATCGTTTTCCAACTCTTATTTTCATATCTACTTTTTGTTTGGCTTAAGTCGCGGATTCCATTCATAAAATTTCATTTCCAACCATTCCTTGACACCTTCCTGATTTAACCATTCCAATAATAAACGGAATTTGTTGTTCGGAAATTCACCCTGGAGAACAAGTCCAGATCTTATTTCAACTAACACCTCATCCTCCCCATAACACGCATGAAAGTGTGGCGGCAGATGTTCTTTGCTGTTTATTGATACTGTAATTCCATGCAGTCGTGCAATTTGTGGCGCCATTTCTCATCAATATAAAGGTACCTAATTAGGTACATATAACAAAATACATTCGATATCGGGCACAATGTAAAACAGAGTTTTGGCGCTAGTCGGGAGTAAACGTTTGAAAACGGTTCGCGATACAACCCTGCAAGGGTTAAACCCTTGCAGGGTTCCGAGGTATAAATTCCCCATCTACGCCGTCATGAAAGTAACCCGTCTCCTTTTCCCCTTTGAAGCATCGCGATTTACCGGTTGGCACGTGGATTGTCGTCTCTTCAGCAGACAACTAAATACACATTCCATGAGAACGCTTCAGCACAATCTAAAAAACAGAACTTCGTCGATTCTTCTATTTATTCTTGGACTTCTGTTTTCCGTCCGCACGTGGGCACAAGAAAAAGATGTAAACATCAACATCAATACCAACAGCGACCATGTTGCCTGGTACAACATCTGGTGGGTGTGGGTTATTGCAGGCGCTCTCTTCGTGATCATTCTTGTTTCCATTGTCAGCGCAGGAAAAAAGCAGTGACGTTGGGCAAGCCCGCAAGTTGTATATCAGGAAATAATTGCGCGCAGAAAAGTGTGTAGGTAGTATTGGTGCCGCGAAGTGTCACAACCCTTTCGGATAAATGTAAATCGCTTTTACCACTTTGCCTCTTAATATATCCGTCCGGGTTTCATTCACGTCACCATCTTCGGATTCGACACACATGCCGTCGAGATTTCCGAATACAAAAGCTGATACTTCTCGGTCGTGTCGCACATCGCCGAATGGAATTTCAAAATCGCCAAGTGTGTTACCGATTCCCACCGACTTCGCAGCAAGTCCTTTATAATTTCCCATCACAGTAATCTGTGTTAACGTGTCGTGTTCGAACCACAGGATCACATCGTCCGTAAGATATTTCTTCGTGCGATCTGCTGCTTCCAGATAATCATTCTTCACTTCCTGATACCGGAACTGTTTCATTACTTCCTTATCGATCTCCGAACGAAGTATCCCTAACCTGAAACCAGCTGCAGATTTCCCGGGGACAATCGGAGCATTCAGATTGATGGTGTAATATTTTTTGACCGCGTCTGCTTGCATTTCTTTTCCTGAGCTGTCCGACGTGGTTTGTGATTCATCAACCGAATCCATCTCCTTCGCGGAGTCTTCAACACGAAGGCTCTCTTCAGCAGTTTCTTCCGGCGTATCATATGCGCAATTGGTGAGCATGATGCACAGCGCCAGGGAACAAAAAATGAAAATGAGGTGCTGGCAGAACATTGGTTTAAGGTAGGGAAAGTGGGACCAACTCTCTAAGATCCGAGCGGTGACTTATACGATACAACTCCCGAAATAGTTCCGGAAAAACACCATTTTCGGATGAGATTACAGCATTGTATTTCGCTCATTCCTTGCTAAATTTATATTTCACAAACCGACGCTCATGAAAAACGGAACCCTCATTGCGGTCATTGCGATATTCATACTATCGACATTTGTCGCCTGCGAGAAAGATAATCTCTGCTCAGCTCCTGTTTCGGGTCCTGCTGTTATCACTGCTCAAGGACCAATGAATACACCAACATGTTGCAGCCATCGTCACTATACCAGTACCGGTTTTTGGTATTACTGTTGCCGTTGCGGAATTCTCCACGCCGCTGGTTCAGGTGTAGGTGGAGCATTTTATCCTGGAGATGTACTCGTTGGCGCGCAGGTTCAATACATCGCAGAAGACGAAACCGTTGCAGCAACGCTCTACACTGATGAAGAAGGTCACTGGGTACAGGACTCCATTCCTGATGGATATTATACCGTTCGTTTTACACTCAATGGCTACAAGACCACATCAGTAGAAGACGTTGAGATGAACGATGGTGAGACAGACAGCGACATGACTGTTGCGATGGAGCTCGAATAGCTTTAAGGTCCTACTTTTCTGCAGTTCTCAGTGTCACAGGTGTTGATGCGGTAAGTTCCACCTTGATTTTTTCAGACGTCTTTTTTCTTGACACCACCGCTCGCTTTTTCAGACCGGGATAAACCCGCTCGGCTAAAAAAACCTTGAATCAAGCTGGCTTTTTTTCTCCACGACATACACTTTAGGCGGCCCTCAGTGTCCCAGGTGTTGAGGCGGAAGGGGTCGCCAATTTCTTTCCGGCTAATTTTCCGTTCGCGCAATTAGCATAGGCATGTGTGGTAGCCGACCAAGTGCGCAACCATAATATTGCTTCGGGTCGAAATGTGCCCGAACTTCAAATTGAAAGACACAAGCGCACCTAGGTCGGCGTGGGATTGAGCGGGCGAGAAAATTAGCCGGAAAGAAATAAGCGACCGATTTTTTGCTCCACTTTTTTCTAAAAAAAGTGGAAAGAGAAACGACTGGGACGCGTAAGGGCGTGGAGCGAGAAAAAGCGACTGAAAAAATCGA
>CAYUTR010000045.1:0-18696 GCA_964447465.1 uncultured Chryseobacterium sp. | reverse complement strand
TAACTGGACTGGTTCGATGATGCGAATTTCTTGTTTCGCACTCCGCATTCATTAAGTCCATCTTTACACACAGGTTGCATCACCGATTTTTTCTGAAAGGAAAAAGTTCATCCCCAAAGGTGTTCGCAACGACTCAACATCCCCGAGTGATTTTATCAGTTAACAGAAGGAAGTTGAACCATTTAAAATGGAAATCAAATGAACATCAAACGTCTATTATTTCTCCTGGCGGTTGGCACATTTGCGTGTGCGACTGCAATTGACGCGAGAGAAAACCGGGATATTTCCGGGCATCGGTCAACCAATAGTGCGCGTCAGAATGAAGAACTTGCCTCAACCTGCACACCTGCATCGGCAAAAACGGATATGGACATCAACAATGTTCGTACGACCATCATGACTGGCGGTGATATGTGGTGGGATCTCGCGAACAATCCGAAATATGAAATTCCAAAAGGAGGAGGAGCTCACTCCATATTCGCCGGAGCGTTGTGGATAGGAGGTGTCGATGCCGGTGGTGCGTTGAAAGTTGCCGCGATGACGTATCGTCAAACAGGTAACGATTTCTGGCCCGGACCATTAGATACTGTAACGGCTTCAATTGACGGTTCAGTTTGTTCGCAGTTCGACCGTCACTGGAAAATCACGCGTAAAGAAGTAGAAGATTTTGTTTCCTACTCAAATGGTGGCGGACCGATGAATTATGTAATTCCGGAAGTAATCCGCAACTGGCCGGGTAATGGAAACTCAGCAGATGGGCAGGCGCATTATCTTGCGCCATTCGTTGATGTTGATAACGACACATATTATAACTACGCGCTTGGTGATTATCCCGGATACGATCTTACAGGTAACGCGGGTTGCACAAGAAATCAATTGTACGGCGATCAAACGCTTTGGTGGGTGTTCAATGACGAAGGGAACATTCACAGCGAAACCGGTGCACAGTCGATAGGACTCGAGATTCAGGCGCAGGCATTTGCTTTTGCTACGAATGATGAGATCAACAACATGACTTTCTATTCTTACAAGATCATCAATCGTTCTACTGTTACGATGAATGAAACATATTTCGGACAGTGGACTGATGCTGATCTTGGTGATCCGTTTGATGATTATGTTGGTTGTGATGTTGCTCGTGGACTTGGCTATACTTATAATGGCCGTGCAAATGATGGTGGAAATCCGGCTGGCGGTGCAGGTTCGTACGGTGCAAATCCTCCGGCAATCGGAATGGATTTTTTCGAAGGACCAATTGCAGATCCAAACGATGGTGAAGACAATAACCGCAATGGAGTGATTGACGAAGTTGGAGAGCAGATCATCATGTCGAAGTTTGTGTACTACGATAACTTAGGTAGTGTGCAGGGAAATCCGGATAATGCAACACACTATTACAATTATCTCTCCGGTTACTGGAAAGATGGAACACCACTTACTTACGGCGGAAATGCTTATGGTGGATCTACTCCATGTGATTTCATGTTTCCTGGCGATTCCGATCCAACCTGGTGGGGAACCGGAGGACAACCACAGACTCCTGCAATTTGGGATGAAGCAAGTGTAGGCAATACCTATCAGGATCGTCGAATGTTACAATCTGCGGGCCCGTTCACCTTGCAGGTTGGCGCTGTTAATTACATCACCGTTGGTGCAGTGTGGGCGCGTGCTTCGAGTGGTGGACCTGCAGCTTCTGTGGAATTACTGCGCAGTACCGACGACAAAGCGCAGCGCTTGTTTGATAATTGTTTCCGCACACTCGATGGACCAACTGCTCCTGATCTCACGATTCAGGAGATGGACAAAGAGTTAGCAATTTACATCACCAACCCGCTAGGATCGAACAACTACCTCGAGAATTACGAAGCAATTGATCCGTCAATCGTGTACACTACGCTTCATTCTTCACTGGCGACTCTTGACACGACCTACAATTTCGAAGGGTACCAGGTGTTTCAACTGAAAGACGCACAGGTAACGACAGCAGATCTTTACAATCCCGACAAAGCGCGTTTGGTTATGCAGAATGATGTGCGCAACGGGGTAACCCAACTGGTTAATTACGAATTTGACCAAAGCCTCAACGCTGATGTGCCGAAGGATATGACCATCGAAGCCAATGATGAGGGAATCGCTCATTCGTTTTCAGTCACAACAGATGCATTTGCATCGGGCGATAACCGTCTTGTAAATCATAAGACCTATTACTACATGGTGCTCGCCTACGCTTACAATGGTTATCTCGCATACGACGATGAGAGTTTTGATGTCAATGATCCGCTTGCGCCATCCAACATCGGACAAAAGAGATCCTATCTCGCCGGAAGAAAAAACGTGAGAACATATACTGCAATTCCGCACATTACTTCACCCGAAGCAGGTGGTACAGATCAACCTGCGAATTATGGAACAGGATTAAAGTTGACTCGAATTGAAGGAACAGGAAACGGTAATAATCATCTTGAACTTACTCTTGCATCAGAAGAAGCGATTGTGAATGCTGTTCCGGTAAACTTCAATGGAAGTGCACGTCTTGATCATGTGCAGTATGAAGGCGGTGCCGGTCCGGTGAATGTAAAAGTGATTGACCCGCTCAACGTGCCACTTGGAGAATTCTCGCTTCAGTTGGCGAATAACGCTACGCACATTGCAGACGATAGTGCGACCTGGATTTTGACGCAGACATCCGGTCAAGGTTCTCCGCGTTCGTGGACATCAGAAAAGATCATTAACAAACACAACGTTTATGCCAATGAACAGATCATTCCGGAAATCGGATTATCTGTAACCTGGAGTCAGGTGCAAACGCCGGGATTTGGAAATAATCCTGATGACGATGGCCGTCTGGAATCTTCAATGACATTCACTGATCCAACGAAAGATTGGCTCACCGGTGTTGTTGATGAAGATGGTAACACGGAGTTCAACTGGATACGCGCGGGCGTTCAAAGTGGAACAGGAACCTGCGTGCAGGATTTCAATGACCGTTTCATTGGAACAACAATTCCGATCAACCCGGAAGGCGATTATGAAAAAGTAGTTGATGGAAGATGGGCGCCTTACCGATTGTGTGCGTACAATCCAAATCCAAACCAGTCGACGATCTGTTACCAGGCAGGTCCGGCATGGAATCCAAATCCAGTGAGTGCAGTAACGATGAACAGGATTGAAAATCTTGCGAACGTTGATGTTGTTATGACAGGTGATCGCAGCAAGTGGACTCGTGTTCCTGTACTTGAAACCGGTGCAACATGGGATCTGAATCAAAATGCGCAGGAAGCATTTCTCCTTCGCGCTGCACCATCGGTTGATCGTTACGGAAGAAAAGCCGGCGATCCCGGAGCAATCACCGGCGTGAACAATCCGGATGCAGTTGACTTCATTGGCGCTACTGGAATGGGTTGGTTCCCCGGTTATGCAATCAATCTTGAAACCGGCGAACGTCTGAACATGGCCTTCGGAGAAAACTCAACACTCAGTTCAGCCAATGGTCGCGATATGTTGTTCAATCCGAATGCAGTCGTGACTGAGACACTTGGTCAGAACTATAATGTCATCTGGGGAGGAATGCATTACGTTTACGTTTTCGGACATAACGGCAATGCGCGATTTACTTCTGGTACGCTTGTCAACGAACTCAAAGATGTTCCGGCTTACGATTGCGGACAGATGATGTACAAAATCCTCTCAACGGAAACAGAATTGCGGGAAGTATACGCTGATGCAATGTGGACCAGCATTCCGTTAATCGACGGTGAATTCTCCAACTGGAAATGGGGAGAGAATTATAGTGTCGATCCTGTGATTCCGTCGGATGTGAAGGTGCGACTGCGTGTTGCTAAACCTTACAAGCGGTTCTTTACCGGAATTACTTCGAGTAACATTTTGTTGCCGAGTGATTCTGCCGCTTCTCCGCAGAACGGCAACAATCCGATGTACGCGTTCAACACGGCAGATCTCAAGACAACTACCGATGATCATGTGTCTGCTGTTGAAGCACTTGATCTGATCAATGTTGTACCGAATCCTTACTATGCATATTCCGGGTACGAGAAGAATCAGTTTGACAACCGCGTTAAATTCACAAACCTCCCTGAAAAGTGTGAGATCAAAATTTATACGGTGAACGGAACTCTTGTCAGAAGATTTACAAAGGATTCTCCTCAAACTTATCTCGACTGGGATCTGAAGAATCAGGCCGGCATTCCAGTGGCGAGCGGTCTCTACATCATACATGTGAATGTTGAAGGCGTAGGTGAGAAAATTCTCAAGTGGTTTGGTGTCATGCGTCCCGTTGACCTCGATTCTTATTAGCATGAAGCAATAGAAGTTCCAACGCAATGCACCGCTCAGTTGTAGCGGTGCATTTCTTCATTTCACTTCAAATCGCACTTCTACTCAAGGCGTGGACAAGTAAGAAATGAGCAAGTCTTGTTTCGCAGTTGCCGCGATTACCGACAACTTTGTCCGTATCAAATCGTCTTAAGACTGTTATACAAACGGTAAACAATAATCGCTAACCCAATTAACCTCCTTATCATGAAACTCAATCATTACATTTTCGCAACACTTACGGTTGCACTTACTTTAACGCTGGCCTGCAAAAAGGATATTCCAGATCTTGACAACACGTATCCGGGGAATACCTCGAGCAACGGTGCACTGGCAAATTTCATTGCACAACACGCTCCAACAGTACAATCGTTCACATTCACAGCATCCAGTGGTGGCACGTTTTATGGAACTGATGGCGCTGTAATTTATGTTTATCCGAATGCATTCGTTTACCAGAACAATATGCCGGTAATTGGTTCGGTGACGCTTAGTATTCAGGAAGTTTATACCAAGAGCGACATCATTTACTCTGGTGCATTTACTACTGCGTACGGACTTCCGCTAGTGTCGGGTGGAGAAGTTAATGTAACCGCTTACCAAGGAACTCAGGAACTTAAACTGGCTTATTCAGAGTCGGTTTATGTAACAATTCCAACACCTTCCGGCGCTCCCGCAATGAGTGAATTTCGTGGTTCATCTTTTGGCCCTGACCGTGATTTCGTTGTGGTTGACACACCTGCAATTGCAGTGGTGGTTGACAGCTTCGGTGGCACCAATTATGGATTTGGTCTGGATTCGCTGGACTGGACAAATTGTGATCAATACTTCAGTCTGTTCTACAATACCTCAACAATGACGGAATTCAGTATTTCGGTTCCAACCTTGTTTGATAATCTGAATTCTTTTGTCCTTGTTACATCGTCGTACGCAAACTTCGCGTGTCGGATATGGGAATACGATTCGACTTCGCACACCTTCACGTGCAGCTATTATCGTCTGCCCGTTGGCAAAGACTTCACCTTCACCGTTGTCTCTGAAATCGGCGGAACATTCTACTATGCTTCTCAGACTGTGACGCTGGAGGAGAATCACGCTGTTTCACTGGTGCCGCAGGTAACTCCTGAAGCGCAGGTAGAACAGAATATCCTTGGTCTGTAGTTCCTGATAAATCTCATTTCCTGAATCAATCATTGCTGTGTAACGTCTGCAACGAACAAACTGTAAAACCGGATATCATGAAGCACCACTATTTAATTTTCGCGATACTCGCTGGCGTAATGTGGTTTTCAGCATCCTGTAAGAAGGACTTTGTTGACAATGAGAATACATACCCCGCGAACACATCCAGTAACGGAGCACTGGCAAATTTTATCGCTCAGAATGCACCGCCAGTCCAACAGTTTATAATCAACGCCAACATCGGCGGAACAATTTATGGATTGCATGGAACGATTCTCCAGATAGCTCCGGGTGCTTTCATGTTTCCCAATGGAAATCCTGCGAGTGGTAATGTAACTGTGGAGTTGATAGAAGTCTTCAGTAAAAAAGAAATCATCACGTCCGGCGCGTTTACGACTTCTGGTGGTGTTCCTATTCAATCGGGTGGCGAAGTTAAAATCAATGCCTGGCAGGGAACGCAGGAGCTTGAACTCTCCGGTCCGGGATTTATTTCTGCATATATTCCAGCAGGAACCAATCCGATAGCGAACATGCAATTGTTTACGGCAGACGAAGTATCAGCAGGACAGGATTTCGATCTCAGAGAATCGATTGCAGTGACGATTGTTGCCGATACGTCCACCCCAGGCCCATTGCTATATAACTATCTAACGTTCCCACCAAATTTAGGTTGGACGAATTGTGATCAATACATGAGCAATGCATCTTCGCTTGTTCCCTATTCGGTTAGCATTCCAGCAATGTTCAATCAACTTAATAGTTTGTGCTATATATCATTCAATGATTGCAGTGCAGTTGCGCATATGTATTTTTTTGAACCTACTATCAACACCTTTGTTTGTGGATCGTATTATCGGATGCCGGTTGGGTTTGATGTAACGTTTATTGCTATTTCAGAAATCAACGGTCAGTTTTATTATGCCGAACAGCAATTGATCGTTGGTCAGACCTGCTCAATCTCACTTGTTCCTCAGCCATGTACTCAGGCGTACATTGATCAAAAGCTGAATAGCTTGTAGCTCTGGCGGAAAAGTTGACAATTCTCATTTCCTGAATCCATCATTGCTGTGTAATTTTGTCCCGACAGTTTATCGTCGGGACAATGTCTTTACACAATCGCGTTAACCGTAACGAAATGCGTGAGCGCCTCATGGAAGAAACCTTCCATCGGGTGACGCTTTCGTTTTACAAGTATGTTATCATCAGCGATCCGCAGTTGATGCGCGATTCGTTATGGCGCGAGTGGAGTGCACTGAATGTGTTTGGACGCATATATGTTGCGCACGAAGGAATCAATGCCCAGCTGAGTGTTCCCGATTTCAACTTCAACGCTTACCGTGCAATTGTTGATTCACATCCCGAATTCAAAGACGTTCCGTTCAAGATTGCTGTGGAAGACGATGGTAAATCGTTTTTCCGCATGACGATAAAAGTGCGCGATAAAATTGTTGCCGACGGACTTGCTGCTGATGCGTTCGATGTTACCAATGTTGGAAATCATCTAACCGCACGTGAGTTCAACAATGCGATGGAAAATCCGGACACGATTGTGGTGGATATGCGCAATCACTACGAGAGCGAAGTCGGGCATTTTCAGAACGCACTTTTGCCGCAGTCAGAATCGTTCCGCGAAGAATTACCACTTGTACTCGATCAGCTGAAAGGAAAAGAAGATCAGAAAATATTGATGTACTGCACCGGCGGAATCCGTTGCGAAAAAGCGAGCGCATTTCTGAAACATCACGGATTTAAAGATGTTAATCAGCTTTATGGCGGCATCATCGAATACGCACGACAGATCAAACAGGAAGACATTCCGTCAAAGTTTATCGGAAAGAATTTTGTGTTCGATGAACGTCTCGGTGAAAGAATAACGGATGATGTGATTGCGCATTGTCACCAGTGCGGCGCGAAATGCGATCATCAGATTAATTGCGGAAATACGGATTGTCACGTGCTGTTCATTCAGTGCGAAGAATGCAAAAGTCGTCTCGGAGAATTTTGTTCTGTTGGTTGCCGGGCGTATGCGGAATTACCGGCGGAAACGCGGGCGACTTTGCGGAAAGAAGGGAAAGCGGTGAGGGGTGGAAGCAGTTATGGTGGGGCGCATTTTAGCAAGAGCATTGCGTCGAAAGCGCCGAAAAAGATAAAGTGATTGAATCTCGCGACCGCGCGTTAAAACTGCGCGGCGTTTTTGCCATTTTTTTAAAGGTTTATGCACGGGTTTGTGGAATGAACTATTTATCGCTGCAAGCCCGTGCACAATGACTTAACAATCGGTAAAACGCCGCGCGATTCATCGCGCGGGGAGTTAATAGCATCTCTAATTGACAATTATCATTTTTCCCACCACCGCTTTCCTTAACTTTGATTGAACAAATTGATCACCTATGCCCATCTATCACAAACTCGGTTCCTTCCCTCAAAAGCGACACACAATTTTTCAGAGTCCGCAAGGGAAATACTACTACGAACAGCTGTTCGGTACGGAAGGATTCCACGGATTTTCTTCTCTGTTGTATCATACACATCGTCCAACGCAGATCAAGGAAATTCTGAAATCGGTTGATGTGACTCCGAAAATTGCAATCGCGAAAAACATCAAGCCGTTGATGTTGCACGGTTTTAATGTGAAACCCACAGCCGATTTTCTTGATAGCCGAAAAGCATTGCTGGTGAACAACGACTGCACGATCGGTCTGGCTGCACCGCAGAAATCCATGACGGATTATTTCTACAAGAACGCCGATTGCGACGAAGTAATTTTCATTCACAAAGGGAAAGGCAAGCTGCGCACGTTCATGGGAAATATTCCTTTCGAATACGGCGATTACCTCGTAATTCCTCGCGGCATGATTTATCAGATGGAGTTCGACACAACCGACAACCGCATTTTCTATGTCGAAAGTCACCACCCGATTTACACACCGAAGCGTTATAAGAATCCGTCCGGTCAGCACCTCGAACATTCGCCATTCTGTGAACGCGATTTCAAAATGCCATCTGAACTCGAAACGTACGATCAGAAAGGTGATTTTCTCATCAAGGTGAAAAAAGAAAATACACTTCACGATATCGTTTACGCAACGCATCCTTTCGATGTTGTGGGTTGGGACGGATACAATCATCCCTGGGCGTTTTCAATTCACAACTTCGAGCCGATTACAGGACGTGTGCATCAGCCACCTCCTGTTCACCAGACATTTGAAACGGGTGCATTCGTGATCTGCAGTTTCTGTCCGCGTGTGTACGATTATCACCCGCGTTCAATTCCTGCTCCGTACAATCACAGCAATATCGATTCAGACGAAGTGTTGTATTATGTAGATGGAGATTTCATGAGTCGCAACAACATTGAGCAAGGTCACATTACGCTTCACCCGAAAGGAATTCCGCACGGACCAGCGCCGGGAGCAATGGAGCGCTCTATAGGTCAGAAAGACACTGCAGAATTAGCCGTAATGGTGGATACATTCCGTCCGTTGCAGGTCACAGAAGCAGCGATGGGAATTGATGATGGGAAGTATTATAAATCGTGGCTCGAGTGATCTGTGCATCTGCACATTGTTTCGTAAATTTGTGTAAAGCAAAATACCATGTCTAAAGAAGTTAAAAACGTTGAATACGGTCTCGAAAAGATCTTCGAAGGAGCACAGGATTTTCTTCCCCTGCTAGGAACCGATTATGTAGAATTTTACGTGGGCAACGCAAAGCAGTCGGCTCATTTCTATAAAACAGCTTTTGGATTTCAGTCGTATGCGTATGCTGGATTGGAAACAGGATTGAAAGACCGGACATCGTATGTGTTGGCGCAGGATAAGATCCGCATTGTGTTGACGACGGCATTGACGAGCGACAATCCTATTGGAGAACACGTGAAGAAGCATGGGGACGGCGTGAAAGTAATTGCGCTGTGGGTGGAAGATGCGCGCAAGGCGTTCGAAGAAACTACAAAGCGCGGTGCGAAAGTTTTCATGGAGCCCATCGTTGAAAAAGATGAGCACGGAGAAACAGTGCGCGCAGGAATATTTACCTACGGAGAAACCGTTCACATGTTTGTTGAACGTAAGAACTACAAAGGAAAATTCCTTCCGGGATTTGTAGAATGGAAATCGGATTACAATCCTTCACCGGTTGGATTGAAGTTCATCGACCACATGGTAGGAAATGTTGGCTGGGGCGAAATGAACAAATGGGTGAAGTGGTACGAAGACGTCATGGGATTTGTGAACTTCCTTTCCTTCGACGACAAGCAGATCACTACTGAATATTCTGCCTTGATGTCGAAAGTAATGTCGAACGGAAACGGACGCATTAAATTCCCGATCAACGAGCCTGCGAAAGGAAAAAAGAAATCGCAGATTGAAGAGTATATCGATTTCTACGAAGGAGCAGGAGCGCAGCACATCGCAATTGCAACTGACGATATCATCAAGACGGTTACTGAGCTTCGTTTACGCGGAGTCGAATTCCTCGGTGCACCACCTGCGGCCTATTACGAAGACATTCCAAAACGTCTCGGCAAGCACATGGAAATGATGCACGAAGACATTTCAGTTCTTCAGAAGCTTGCGATTCTTGTTGATGCCGACGAAGAAGGATATCTCCTGCAGATTTTCACAAAGCCGGTTGAAGACCGTCCAACTCTTTTCTTTGAGATCATCCAGCGAATGGGTGCAAAGGGATTTGGTGCGGGAAATTTCAAGGCACTTTTTGAATCGATTGAAAGAGAGCAGGCGAAGCGCGGCACGCTGTGAGGCAAAAGGAACGCGGATTTTTTATTCCCGTTGTTTTCTGGCGTAGATATGGATGACTCTACAAAATCTCAGCACCGGGAATTCAGATCTTATGAGATAGGCTTGCAAGTTTATCTCATAAAATCCAAAACCTGGACTTTCAGTTTACCGTACTCATCCGGGCAAGGGCCTAACAAATTTCGAACGTCAAAATCCGCGTTCCTTTTTCTCAATTAGCGTCATACGAATTCCGTATTTTCACAGAATCATGTCCCGCACCCGCATCGGCTTACTCATTGCAATTCTCCTTCTCGCAGGATTCCTGGTGTGGATGGTGTTCTTCCGTGAAGACGGGATGATGAAAGCGGATATTGCTTCTGCAACCGGCAGCAACTATTCACTCGAGATGTTTCCCGACATGGAACCTGTCTATTACAACGACAACGCCTCTTTTCAGTATCAAAGCGCAACGCATAATTACACCATGATGGTGATCGACGATTCGAAAGAGAAGATTGCTTCGTTCGGTCTCGACTACGATCTGGAAACGTACATGAAAATTGCAACACGCTCGCTCGATAGTGCAGGACTTTACGTCAACACCAAAACAGACGTAAATGATGTTCCTGCTTTACAAGCGACGATACAGGGAAGCAGAGACGGCGTACCCACTACTTTTATCCTGACATGCGTAGAAACTCCAACATTCTACTACCAGCTCGTTTGCTGGACGCCCACTGACAAATTCGAGATAAATAAGCCGAAACTCGAAGGAATGATTGATTCGTTCCGGGAAGAGAATCCGCAACCGGTTCAGTAGTTCTAAATTCACTGTTCACCGCTTCTGTAGGAACGTTATTGATCGCGGTTTTTCCTCATCCCGCGTACCCCATTCCTCGTTCCTTTTTGCTACCTTCCGTAACGGCAAACGCTCTTCATGAAATTCATTCAATCACTTCGGATTTACTTCCTGCTGTGTACGGCGTTGCTGTTTGTTCCCGCATTTGTATCCGCACAAACGTATTGGATCAATGCTGCAGGTGGGCCAACTATTGACGAAGGAATGGACATCGCTCTTGACGGTGCAGGAAATTCTTACATCACAGGATACTTTACGACGGCGTGTAATTTCGGATCGACTACTCTTTTGTCGTACGGAATCGACGATGTATTTCTCGCAAAGCTGGATGTCTCCGGGCAATATCTGTGGGCAGTAAAAGCAGGTGGCGCAGGATCTGAACGTGGATTGTCGGTCAAGACTGATGCAACGGGTAACAGTTACATCACCGGATATTTTTACGGTACGGCAACTTTCGGAAGCGTCAGCATCACTTCTGCAGGTTCGCAGGATATTTTCATTGCGAAGTACGACAACGCCGGAACATGTTTGTGGGCAAAGAGTGCAGGTGGAACAGGATCTGATATCGGAAACGGAATCACTGTTGATGGAAGTGGAAATGTAATTGTCACCGGAGAATTTGCGGGCACAGCTTCATTCGGAAGCACTTCTTTCTCGAGCATGAACGGAAGCACCGATGTGTTCACTACGAAACTCGATGGAAGCGGAAATTTCCTCTGGGCGAAAAAAGGTTCAGCACATTTAACCGATCGCGGTATTGACGTAACGTGTGATGCAACAGGTAATATTTACATCACCGGTCAATTTTCAGATACCATCACGTTTGATGTAGTTCACCAGAACAACATGCTCAACGCAGTGTTCACCGTGAAGTATGATCCATCCGGTAATGAGTCGTGGTATCGCAAGATTGGAGCAGGAGCGATGAACGTTTCTAATTCGATAGCTTCTGACGGAACAGGAATTTATCTCGTAGGCGATTTCCAGGGAACAATTACTTTTTTCGGAACAACGAGTACGAATCTTACTTCCACGTATGCGAATTGTATTTTTCTCGCGCGATATGATGCGACCGGGAATCTGACATGGAGTGTTGCGGAGAGTTCCGATTCTCCACTAACAGCGCGATCTGTCAGCGTGAACGGTGCAAACGTTTTCATTGGTGGACATTTCAAGTGTACGTTCGATAGTTACAGCGATCGTTACATGCCTGCAAACTTCAACAGTTCCGGTTACTGGGATATTTTCACTGGAAAATATTCGTCTGCAACTGGCGCGTGGAGTGTCAGTCGCCAGATCGGCGGAAAAGATAATCAGACGTGTAATGGTGTTGCCGGTGATGCAGCGGGTAATCCTCACATTGCGGGTTCGTATGAAGTCGATTGCATCACGCCGGTTTCCGGCGCGTTTTATGGTTATCCGGCATTTACGAATTATCCTGTACTGACTCCACAGAACGTAGCAACTGCAAATGGATTGTGCAGCGATAACTTTTATGCGCAATATGGTCGCATACTCACGCAAGGCAGCTCTGATATTTTTGTAGCGAATCCGCTCGATCCGAATCGTTCGCTCTATGATTATTATTGGCATACTGCCTGTTCCGGAGATTTTGTTGGAACCTGTGTCGATGAGTACAACGGTTTGGATAACAGTGACTGTCCCGATTCACTTGATGTTTGTTCCCAGGCGAACCTGTATGCAATGACAAACACGAGTGTTCTTGCCTTATCGCAAATGATTCCACGCATTGGACCCGACTTCACATGGTTGTGGTCTACAGGTCAAACATCTCAGACGATTACGGTAAGTACCACCGGGAATTATTCTGTAGTGATGACAACTGCAGACGGTTGTTACACGAGCGAGGATACAATTTACGTTGATGTTCATCCGCCGCCTGCAACTCCTTGTGTGAGTGATAATGTTGTGGTGAATACAAACTCAACAAATCCACTCGATATAGTTGTTTGTGGAGATTCATTGTTGCTTGTAGGCGGTTGTTTTGCACCGGGAACAACTGTTGCATGGTACGGCGATCAGTTCGCACCAAGTAACTGGCCGAACGATTCTGCGTGGATCGATACATCAGGAACTTATTCATTCATAGTAACAGACATTTTCGGTTGTTCGAATGCGGTGAGCCTCGAGATCATCATCGATCAGCCACTGGCGATGATTGATCCGGCAATGATTTTCCTGAACGATTCGAATTTTGATGACACGATTACTATTTGCGACGGAGATCCAATCTTTATTTATCCGTACGATTCACTTAGTAACCCGACTGCGATCTTCGAGTGCATAGAAAATGATTCGGTGATTCTCTGGCAAGTCTCACCTGGTGCGCCGACTGCAACAATTCTTCCTTACACCGATTGCGTCAACTTTCTCTGGCAACAAACCACAATGATGGTTCACGACACCGGTTGGTACACAGTGACGGCTGCGTTGATACGAACGAGTGCATGCGGTAACGACACTACTATTTTCATTGATAGCATATATGTTGAAGTTCTTCCGGCACCACCACCAATACCTTTCAATCTCGTGATCACCGGCGACACGCTGATGTGTCCTGGAGATTCTGTTCCGCTTACAGTCACCGGCGGTTTCGGTTACGTTTGGAATACCGGAGACACAACGTCTACTATCTGGATTACGTCGGGAGGAAATTATTTCGTGACCTGCATTGATACTACCTGCAATGCATTAAACTGTTGTACGATCAGTAGTGACATTGCAAATATCTACGTTAATATGTGGCCGCAACCGATCATCACGTTGTTACCATCAAGCGGAGTAATCTGTCCGGGAGATTCTGTGCTGGCGGTATGCAGTGGAATCGGAAATTTTGTTTGGTCAGGACCTAACGGACCAATTCCAGGGAATGTAGATTCCATCTGGATTACTTCACCGGGACTTTACAATTGCGTTGTAACAAGTCCGGACAGCTGTCAGCTGCTTTCAAACACAGTGAACGTTCAGCAATACAATACGCCGTCAATTCAGGCATCACCAGCAGGAATTATTTGTCCCGGAGATTCTGTAACACTCACGCTGGTTGCGAGTAACGGAAGTTTCGTTGCGTGGTTGCCACCATTGAGTGGAAGCGGACTTACTCAAGTTGTAACGAGCGCAGGAACGTACGGTGTGTCGGTACAAGGTTGCAGCATTATCACAACTGCATACATCACGATCGATCCAACAACAGTAAGCGCAACGATTACACCGCTTTCAGATCTTACGGTTTGCGAAGGCGATTCAATTCTACTCAGTGCAAATCCGGGAATGGATTCTTACAACTGGGCGCCGGGAAATTTACCCGACAGTCTTGTTTACGTGTACGTCGATGGCAATTACATTCTCACCACTGCAGATAGCGGAGGATGTTTGGCGCACGACACCATCGCGATTGCATTCGTGCAGAATAATCTCGGTCCACCGATTACATCTGACACAACAGTTTGTATTGGAATGCCGTTCTCGCTTGTTGCTTATGGTCAACCAACAATTGTGTGGTCAAATTCCAACGGCAACGTGTTGTCAACCGGAAATGAATTCGGATTGCCAACAGGTGTACAAACCGACACAACTTTCTATCTGATGACAGATGATGGTGTTTGTCGGAGTGGATTGACACCAGTAAATGTAATCGTGGAAGATTGTCCGCCGCTAACGCCGAATGTATTTACTCCAAATGCCGATGGATCGAATGATGTTTTCCAACTCTACGAACCGGAAGCAACCGGCATTCACATCTGGATCTACGATCGCTGGGGCGTGTTGATTTACGAATACACCGAAGTCTACGGATGGTGGGACGGAACGTATCAGCCAACAGGAAAACTGTGTGTTGATGGCGTGTACTATTGGATCGCTGAGATTGATTACTCGGGTGTGCCCGGGAAGAAATCCGGTTTCGTGCATCTACTAACTCACTAATTTACCACATAGGTAATATTAATGTCTGTTGTTTTCTAAGCGTTCGCTGAAAAAGCGAACGGCACATAGGACACATAGGGACGTACTACATTAACAACGGACTTCCCTATGTTTGCTATGTTGACGCTTAGAAAACAACGTGTGTATAAAAGCCTATGTGGTAAAAAAAAGAGAGTAGATTTCGTGTATCTCCTCACGCACGGAAATTAATCGAACGCTGTTTTTTTACCACATAGTTTTTCATTCCCGTTGTTTTCTAGGAGACGCGGCAAGCCGCTTACCACAGAGGACACATAGGGACAGCCTAAACTTAAAAACAATGGACTTCCCTATGTGCTCTATGTTGGGTTTCGCTTTTCGCGAAACCACTTAGAAAACAGAGGGCTTTCAAATATTTCTATGTGGTAAAAATTGCAGGGTAGTCTTGATGTTTAGCTCCTTCAATTGCTTCTCATCAAATCAATTTGATTGCATTGGCTAGACCTGAATCCCAATTACCAGAATGTCATCCACCTGTTCCGTGTCAGCTGTCCAGTTTTTCAGGAAAGATTCAAGAGTTACGCCTTGCTGATCTATTGGCATCTCACGCATCGACAGTAACAATTCCTTGAATTTCTTTGTTGTGAGTTTCTTACCGTTGCTTCCGTTGAAGGAATCCGCAAAACCGTCAGAGAAAATATAGAAAGAATCTCCTCTTTGAATTGAGATGTTTCGCGTTGAGAAACTGACGTTTTCTTCGTAGGCGCCACCAATTGCATGCTTTGTGCCTTTGATTTCTTCCAGAGATTCCTGATTACTTCGTATTAACCATAACGGGCGGTTGGCTCCGGCGAAGGAGAGCGCATTATTTTCGGAATTTAAAACACATAGTGCCACTTCCATTCCATCATGCGTTTTATTTCCGGCACTTTTCTGATTTAGTGCTACTGTTATTCGATTGTGCAGTAGGTTCAGTATCTCGGAAGGCTCTGTAATTTCCAGTTGATTCACAATTTCGTTCAGAAACGTATTGCCGAGAACGCTCATCATTGCTCCTGGAACTCCATGTCCGGTACAATCTGCAGCTACAATTATTTTTTGACCTTTGATTTCACTGAACCAGTAGAAATCTCCGCTCACGATGTCTTTCGGTTTGTAGAGAACGAAGGAATGTGGGAAAATTATGTCCTTCTCTTCCAATGAAGGAAAAGTCGCATCCTGTATTCGCTTAGCGTAATTTATACTGTCGGTGATATCCTTGTTCTTTTCTTCAATGATTTTGTTTTTTTGCTCCAATAGTTGATGCGAGCGTTCTTTATTTTTATAGTTCTTGTAAATGTATCCAGCGAGTAAAATAAGGATGAGCAGACAGGCGAAGGCGCAATACAGGATAATTGTCTGTTGTTGTTTTTTTGCCTCCGCCTCAAGATTTTTTTGGAGCTGAGCAGCTTCAAGGAGTTCCTTCTCTTGTGCATATTTGCTCTTTAGAAGGGACCGCGTGATTTCCGTAAGCAGATCAACATTCTTCAGTGAATCATTATACTGATTGTAAATAATGAATTCTTCGCTCGACGCTTTGAAATTGCCCAGTTGATAGTGTGCCTTAGCAGCGAGAAAGTGTGCGGTGGCAATATCCATATTACGTTCAAGCTCCTCAGAGAGAGCAATTGCTTCCTTTGCTTTCAAAAGTGATGTTTCGTACTGTCCAAGATGTAAGTAGAAATCGGCAAGCTGCAATACAGAAATCAACATTGCAGTTTTGTTCTGCTGTTTCACTCCAACATCGTAAAACTGTTGGGTCCACAATATTGAAGAGTCTGCTTGCCCCTGAAAGAATAAGATTCCTGCCATCCCAAATTTCATTTCCGCAATTCTGCCTTTCGATCCCAATTTCTGATAATACTCAATGGCTTTCCGGTACGTCAGTACTGCCTGGTCCGAATCACCAGTCATGAGATAGTCGTCGGCCGCACTGCCGTATTGAGTAGCTATCGCAAAATTCTGATTGATTCGTATTAAGTAGAAAAGTGAGAGCGAATCGTAGTAAAGTGCCGTGTGATAATCTCCCAATGCAGAGTAGGAATTCGCCAGATTTCCGAACGACCTGCCTATGGCCAGCGTGTCGTGAATTCCTTGTGCAATTTCCTGAGATTTCAAAAAATGGTCAATCGAAATATCGTATTTCTGCTTGCGATGCATTAAAGCACCCATAGACATGTGTCCTTCGAACAATATGGTTGAGTCCGCGGTTGATTTCCCTATATCGAGCAGCTTTTGAGCGTAATACGAACAGGAGTCATAATTATCAATCGACAGGTATGACCGGAAAATGGATTTGGCGCTTTTGATTATTGCTGGTGAATATTCAGATTGCGTTGCGAAGAGGAATGATTGCTTTGCACACAACATTGAACTATCAGGGTTGGTGTTTTTGACTTGATCTGAAAGCTGCAATAACAACCGGGACTTTACAGAATCTGCAGATGTTTGCTTTATCAGATTTGTTATCGAGTCGACTTTGTTACGCTGAGCATTCAATGGTGCGCAACAAAACACAAGAGTCGCGATGAGCGCGAATGCAATTAAAAAATAGCGATGACGTGTCAGCATGGATCCTCAACAATGGACTAATATATCCAATTTTGGTCAGCTATGTGTTGAAGAGACTATACTGTAGTCTTGATAGATAACTCCTTCAACTGCTTCTCATCAATCACACTCGGAGAATCAATCATCACATCGCGTCCGGAATTATTTTTCGGGAAGGCAATGAAATCGCGAATCGAATCTGCTCCACCGAAGAGCGAACACAAACGATCAAAACCGAATGCAATGCCGCCGTGCGGAGGAGCGCCGTATTCAAATGCGTTCATCAAAAATCCGAACTGTGCTTGCGCATCTTCTTTCGTGAAGCCGAGTGTTTCGAACATCTGCGCTTGCAGATCGCGATCGAAAATACGGATGGAACCACCGCCCACTTCAACACCGTTGATCACCATGTCGTATGCGTTCGCGCGGATGTTACCGAACTGCGATTTATCAGAAAGCTTTGCAATGTCTTCCGGCCACGGTGAAGTGAACGGATGGTGCATCGCAAACCAGCGATCGTGTTCTTCGTTGTATTCCAGCAATGGAAAATCAATCACCCAAAGACACGAGAATTTATTTTTATCGCGCAGTCCGAGCTGCGTTCCCATTTCGAGACGCAGTTCAGAAAGTGCTTTGCGCGTTTTGTCTGTCCCACCTGCCATCACGAGCATAAGATCGCCTGCTTGTGCCCCGAAAGCAGCCGCCCACTTTTTCAATTCTTCTTCGTGGTAGAATTTATCTACTGAAGATTTGATTGTGCCGTCTGCATTGAAGCGTGCATACACCAATCCTGTTGCACCAATCTGTGGACGCTTCACGAATTCGGTAAGCTCGTCGAGTTGCTTGCGAGTATATGCTGCTGCGCCTTTTGCGCAAATGCCGACAACCAATTCTGCATCGTCGAACACTTTGAAGTTTTTGCCTTTCACAACATCGTTGAGTTCAACAAACTTCATTTCGAAACGTGTATCGGGTTTGTCGTTGCCGTAGAATTTTGCGGCGTCTTCATAACTCATGTGCGGCAATGTTCCGATGTCGACACCTTTCACTTTCTTAAAGAGATGACGAATCAAG
>CAYUTR010000044.1:1953-18737 GCA_964447465.1 uncultured Chryseobacterium sp. | reverse complement strand
GTTCCTTCATCTGAAACGTCAGCGGTAACTGCAATGTCGGCCGGGGCGAATACTTTTCGGTGGGTCATCAGTAATGGAACATGCCCTTCATCTGCAGACACGGTTATCATCAACGTAGATGCAATGCCCACAGCTGCTAATGCAGGACCCGATCAAACACTGTGTTCATCTTCTTCAGCATTCGCAGGAAATACACCAATCTCAGGAAATGGTGCGTGGACTTTGATCACCGGAACGGGAACGCCAGCAACACCAACATTGGAATCGTCGGTTGTAACTGCACTTTCAGTTGGAGCAAACTCTTTCCAATGGGAAATCAGCAACGGAACGTGTCCTTCATCACTTGACACTGTAATTATAAACGTTGATGCGATGCCTACTGCGGCGAACGCAGGATCGGATCAGACGCTGTGTTCGTCTTCCGCTACGTTCACAGGAAATACACCACTCATCGGAAACGGAATGTGGACTTTGATTATCGGAACAGGAACGCCAACTAGTCCAACATCTGAATCTTCTGCTGTAACTGCACTATCAGTTGGTGCGAATTCTTTCGAGTGGTCAATCAGCAACGGAACATGTCCTTCGTCGCTTGACACCGTGACGATCAATGTTGATGCGATCCCAACTGTTGCAAATGCGGGAGTTGATCAGACGTTGTGCTCTTCTTCCGCAACACATGCGGGCAACGTTGTACTTAACGGAAATGGAATGTGGACGCTGTTGTCAGGAAACGGAACAATTACAACACCAACTTCAGAAACTTCAGGTATCACTGCGATGTTACCCGGTGCGAATATTTTTGAGTGGATGATCAGCAACGGGACGTGTCCTTCGTCAGCAGACACAGTGACCATCAACGTTGACGCAACGCCAACTGCCGCAACCGCAGGTCCTGACCAAACATTGTGTTCGTCTTTCACAACACTTGCAGGTAATACTGCACTGGTCGGAACTGCAACGTGGACATTGTTATCAGGAACCGGAACTGTTACAACACCAAATTCAGAAACTTCAGGCATCACTGCGATGTTGCCCGGTGCAAATACTTTCGAATGGATGATCAGTAACGGTACGTGTCCGTCTTCGTCTGATACTGTTTTAATCAATGTCGACGCTATGCCAACTGTTGCGAGCGCAGGTATTGATCAAACGTTGTGTTCATCATCTGTTACGCTTGCAGGAAATCCTGCGATTACAGGAAACGGATTATGGTCGCTTGTATCCGGAACAGGAAGTTTGACTACACCAACAATTGCGGCTTGCGGCATCACTGCAATGTCTCCCGGTGTAAATATTTTTGAGTGGCTCATCAGTAACGGAACATGTCCTTCGTCTGCAGATACAGTGATCATCACTGTAGATGCCATGCCAACAGTTGCAACCGCAGGTGGTGATGAGACCTTGTGCTCTTCGACGACAAGTTTTGACGGCAACGCACCAATTACCGGAAGCGGCATGTGGACGTTGATCATCGGAACAGGAACAATAACAACACCGGGACTTGAGTCATCTGGTGTTACTGGATTGTCCGTTGGTGCAAATTCTTTTGTGTGGACAATCAGCAACGGAACTTGTCCTTCATCTGCAGACACCGTGACCATCACTGTTGATGCGATGCCAACAGTTGCAAATGCAGGTCCTGATCAAATGTTGTGTTCTGAGTCAACACTACTTGCTGGAAATACTGCACTCATCGGAACAGGAACGTGGTCGTTGATTGCCGGAACCGGAAGCGTATCATCACCAAATCTCGAATCGTCGGGTGTCATCTCTATGTCACCGGGTACAAATATTTTCCAGTGGCTCATCAACAATGGAACATGTCCGTCAAACGCAGATACGGTGATCATTGATGTTGAAAATCCTCCAACAATTGCAGATGCAGGACCAGACCAGATTGTAGATCATCCTTTCTTCACGTTGCAGGGAAATGTACCAGTGTATGGAACAGGTGCCTGGGAAATTGTCAGCGGAACACTCACGTTACCGAATCCTGCCGATCCGCATTGTTCAGTTGGAGATATGCTGCCCGGAGTGTACACTTTCCGTTGGGTGATCAGCGGCACCGTATGCGATTCTACTACTGATGAAGTTTCTATCACCGTGAATGAGTTTGTAATTCCGAATGGTTTCTCCCCGAACAACGATGGAATCAACGACTACTTTATTGTACCGGGTGTTGGTTACTGGGAAAATTTTACTGTAAGCATTTTCAATCGTTGGGGACAGCTTGTTTACTACGACCAAGATTACCGCAACGAGTGGAATGGTCAGAACAACAATGGTGAAATGCTGATTGATGATACCTACTACTACAGTGTTGAGATTCCTGCCGCAGGTAAATACGCCGGGTTTGTTGTAATCAAAAGAGAATGATGAAGAAGTTCGCCCTGATATTCTTTGTGCTGTTGTTGTCCGACGTTTACGGACAACACATGCCGGTGTATTCGGGATATTTCTTCAATCCGGTTACACTGAATCCCGCTGATGCAGGCTTCCGGAAAGCATTGGATGTTTCACTCACGCATCGCAGACAATGGGTTTCGTTTGACGGCGCTCCTGTAACAACTACGTTCGTTGCACATACTGGATTGAGGAACGACAAATTCAATCTGGGATTGTCGTGCAGCTCCGACCGATACGGAGTCACGTCAAAGCTCGATGTAAAAGCATTGTTCGCGTACCGTGTATTCTTTAAACCGAAAACACATCTGGCATTTGGAATTACCGCGGGAGTAAATCAATTCTCTAACCGATGGTCAGAAATTACACCATCCGTTGTTGGCGATCCTGTGTTCAACTCTGGTGATGATCGACGTGGTTGTGCGACAGCAGGCGCGGGAATAATGTACCGCAGTCCGAGCTTAACAATTGGTTTCACATTGCCCGATCTGCTGCGACTTACCAATGGTGTTCAGCGTATGCAGTATCTCGTTTCGGCAGAATACAATTGGTCGGTTGGGAAAGACCTCAAGCTTGCACCAATGGTCGCAATGCGCCAGTTAACTGAAGCTCCTCCACAGTTTGAGTTCGCATTTACAGCGCACTACCGGGAACAATTTGCATTAGGACTCGGCTACCGTGGACATGATGCGATTACAGTGGTTTCAAAATTCCGCATCAATCAACAGCTTGAAGTAGGTTACGCCTATGATGCAACTGTAAGTAAGCTTCGTGGTTCCACCGGTGGTTCACACGAAATAATGATCAGGTATTTATTCCTGTATCCCGCAGAAACAAGGAGGCCGAGAACGTGATGCACAAAACCACATTCCGGTTTATTTCGGTTGGCGTCATAGTTCTGACGTCCACAGTCTCAACGTATGCGCAGGAGCGATCTGTGTTGTTCGATAGTTCCGATGTGAGCATTACAAAAATGAAATGCAATACATCATCTTCAGATTACGCTCCGGCATTTTGCGACGGCGGAATTATTTTTTCTTCTGATCGTCCGCATGGATTTGGAGTGCTGAGTTCGGATTCACTTACGCCGGACAATATGTATTTCATTCCGAAGCGTGGAAGTTCACCTGAGTTCATCAACAAGCTCAACACACTTCTTCAGGAAGGAACAGCAAGTTATTCGACTTTCGACGGTGTGCTTTATTTCAGCGGAAGCTACCGTGTGAAGGATCACTACGAACTCGGCATCTATGCAAGCCAACGAAATAAAGACGGTGGATGGTCAACACCAACACCAGTGATTTTTCCAGCGGATAGCATCTCGTATTTTCAACCGTGTGTTCTGGATAACGGAAACACACTGTTGATAGCAAGCGATCGCCGGGATGGATTTGGCGGAACAGATCTTTATCGCTCAGTTAAAGAAAACGGAACATGGAGCATTCCTGTGAATCTGGGTCCGCAAATCAATACTTCAGGAGATGAAGGTTATCCTTCGTTCTGCGCGCCGGGAATCCTTATTTTTTCTTCCACAGCACATGGCAGCATTGGTGGTTATGATAACTTCTGCTGCTCCTACAAAGCGGGAATCGTGGGTGCAATAATTCCTGTTGGCGCCAAACTGAACTCTTCTGCGGATGACTTCGGCATGATCTATGATTCTGATTCACGTATCGGATATTTCACTTCAGACAGAGACAAATCAACCGGCGATGATCTTTATGAGTTCACGTTGTCGTGGCCGCATTTTTCAAACTGTGTCGCGTACGTCATTCCACGGTACTGTTACACCTTCAGCGAAGAAAACTCCATGGCAAGTTCAGACACCGCAATGTTCTATTACCAGTGGAGTTTTGGCGATGGAAGCATAGCCGAAGCGCTTGAAGTCGATCATTGTTTTGCGGGACCCGGAGTCTACAACGTAGAGCTGATGATTCGCGATCGGAAAGACACGTCGTTTTTCATGACCCAGGTAATTTACGAACATGAAATCGCTGAGAAACCGGGACTGCGCATCAACGGTGCAGACACTATTTTCGTTGGCGATTCAATATTCCTGAATGCGGATAATTCTTCTCTTGAAGGGTTTTCCATTCTGCGGTACTATTGGGATTTTGGCGATCATCTTCTGGTGAAACGTCCGCAAGTCGTGTTTGTGCCATCTGAATCTGGCAGGCTGACTCTCCAGCTGGGCGTTGCAGCAAAATCGAATCCAATCAGGTACGAATCGGGACCTGATGAAGAATATTTCTGCACAGAAAAAAATGTTGTCGTGCTACATGCGAGCGAAAGACAAGCCTGGTTGTCCAAGCAAGGTGGCTATCGGCATTCCGATACAGTACTTGCCGCTGGCGTTCCGGTGTTTGATCTTGCGCAGATTGAAAATCCGGATTATGCTGTATTTCTTGGTTCATCCAAAGACAGCGTAACATTTCCGCAACCGGGTACCCAGGCGATCATCCGTATTGTGAAAGAAGGCGACGTTTATCGCTATCTATACGGTAGCGCAGAGAATATGCGTGCGATTCATGTAAGCTACGTAGAACTGAAAGAACTTGGAATTGATAGTGCATTTGTGATCGTACTTTCAAGCGATACGATTGTCGGTAACCAGATCAATCCTCAACGCGACTTCCGTTACACCGAAATAATTTCGAAAATGATTTTGGATACAATTCCGCAAGCTGCTATAATTCCGGTGAACATTACTACAGGCGCTTCCGACACGTTGATCATTTACTTTGATGTGAACCAGTCTACTTTGAATGAAAAAATGATGTCGCAGATTGACTCGATGTTACAATCTCCTTCTTCATCGTATCGACTCGTTGCATTCAGTGATCAGAGCGGGAATGATGCGTACAATCTCAAACTTTCCAAAACACGAAGTGGTGCTGTTGCGTCTCACCTCCGATCTAAAGGCGTGAAACGCTCTGCAATTTCTCAAGACTCCTACGGCGAAGATCGCCCGGCCGAATTCCGTTCCACGTTGAACAGGCTGGAACACAACCGATGCGTGATTATCATTGCAGCACCTGCACTCAATAATTAAATTATGAAGAAGACAAGTTTCCTTTTTTTGCTGATTGCATATGCTGCAGGAAGTATTTCCCTGACTTCATTTCCGTCTGCCGAAGAAAATATTCCCTTCCTTGTTACTTTCTCGAAGGAAGCACAAAAATCGTGGGGCGATGATGACTTCATCCAGATCTATTTTATTTCCATTCCTAAATCGCGCATCGATCCTATTTACATCCGCATTCTCGATCCACAGATCGGTGGACAGCATGATGAGAACCGAAGCGGGTTTAACTCCAAAACAAAATTCTCCATCTACGGAGGTAAAGGATGTTTCTCAGATCCTGATGCAAAAAAACAGGATCCGACCGGAAATTTTAAAAGCGGTATTGAACTCGGATCAAAGACATTCGCAGCTGAAGCTGATTACGACAACAAGTGGTATGCGTTCGGGCCGCTCAATCCAACCGAAGGCGAGTACAGCACGGAATTCGGAACGTACATCATGAAAATTGTTGTAGAAGGACTGGAAGGTGATGACGGCAACCTCTACAAGATTGATGTATCCAGCGACAAGACAACTTCAACACTCATCGAAGGTCTGAATTCGTTTACTTACGAATACTGTTTCCGTACGCACGACGCGCTGAACAGTATTTCGCACGTTTACCCTTTTGTACATCCCGGTGTAATATCCGTTCGCGTCAATACTTACGATTATGATGACGAAGGTGCAGTGAAAATAATTTCGGTTGCCAAGAAAGGCGAACCGGTATTGGCTTCGGGCGATGCTCAGTGGAATATTTCCGAGCATAAAATCGTGGCAAGCGAGACCAGTACGAGTCTTGATGTACAGTTTGTCAAACAAAAGACTGTGAATAACAACAATCTTGTGGTCTACATCACTGACCAATATGGTGCACTTTTACCTTTTTATGCATCACCAATTGGCGGTGTCCCTAAATTCCAGGGGAAAATTGTAGTTAAACCAAAATAATCTGTGAAGCGCGCCCTACTTCTTGTACTTGTTTTTATTGGATTGAGCACCGGACTTTCTTCACAGGAGTTCGGCTTTGAAATTTACAATCAAGATAATGGGCTTACCGCTTCTTATATTTATGACATAAGGCAGGACAAGGTTGGTAACATTTGCCTGGCTACTGAATCAGGTCTCGTTCTGTACAATGGTTTTTCCTTCAACACATTCGACACAACGAAAGGACTGAATGAAAATATGGTTCGCTCCGTATGCGTTACAGGCGACAACATGTTACTCGGACATTTCCAGGAAGGTTTGTCGTTCGGACGAACAGCTTTTCACGGTGTTAACAATGCGTCGGAAACTCTAACACGAATTAAAACATCCTTAGAAATCGCACCCGATACTGTACTGGTTGGAACATCGGGTTCCGGTTTGTATCAGTTCACTGCTTCTGGTGAGTTGAAAAGTATTCCCGACCTGCAACGGACACAGGTAAACGCACTTTGTCCGCTGGGAAAAGAATTCATCGCGGCCGGTACAGAGAACGGCATGACTATTCTGAAAGTACAGAATGGCGTAGTGAGTGTTGTGAGTGAAATTCCGGAACTGCACGATCAATTTATCACAGCAGCGGCGAGCGACTCTTTCGGAAATGTATTTGCAGCTCTTCGCGATGGTGGCATTGCGCACATCCAGAGCGAAGGAAGAAATTATTCATGTAACATTGCATCGCGTGAAGATTTATACCTGCCCGAAGGAGAATGTTCATCTATCTCCACCGACAGTCGCGGCAATCTTTTCATCGCCGTAATGGGAGAAGGATTGTTTCAGTACAATTACTACCGAACGATGGGTTCCGTGTTCGCCACGTTGGTGCAGTCGTATACTTCCTTCAACGGATTACCAACAGACAACATACAAACGGTGTTCGTCGATTCGGAAAGCAATCTGTGGATCGGAACCTACGGCAAAGGATTAGTGAAATATGCGAATCAGAAATTCTATACGATTGAATTTAATCACGCCGGATTGCCTGCGCCGGTTGCCGCGCTCGAAGTGTTCAATACGAAATACTATGCCGGAACTTCAAGCGGCATGTATGAAATCCAAACGAACGAAGGTGGACAGGTAACTTTGATTCTTGTCGGCGATTCTTTGGGATTACCATCTGGTCCGGTGAAGCTGATACACAATCGCAGCGGCATTTTGTACATCGTAGTGAATGAACGTGACTTATTCCGGCTCGAGGTTGGAAAAAAGTGTGAGCGGATTAATATTCCTTTCCGAAACGCGGGGCCGGTGATCAATGATCTGAAAAGTGCACAGGACGAGCTTTACCTGTCAACTTCGGAGGGATTATTCATCTACACACCATCCACGAAGAAATTCCTGCTGTACAATACGGAAAACGGTTTGTTGCACAACAAGGTTGAAACAGCAATGCGCGACAGTAAAGGCCGGATCTGGATCACATCGCCAGCTTCTAAAGTTGCTTACCTCGAAGCAGGTGAAATTCATGTGCTCGATGCACTCAGCGGGGATGGATCGTATCTCGTTCATTGCGTGATGGAAGATCCCACAGGAAAAATCTGGATGGGAACAGATGGAGATGGTTTGCTTTGTTACGATGGAAGATACGTCCGTACCATCACAACCGATTCGGGCCTCGCTTCAAATTATATTTACTCCCTTTCGCTTGGTGCCGACAACAGCGTATGGGCAGTACACAATCGCGCGCTTTCAAGAATAGCGAAAGATGAATCCAACATTCGAAGCTATTCCAGTCCGGTCGAATTCACCAATCGCGATTTCATTCCGTCTGCTGTGATGCACATTCCGGCCGGACAAATTTACTTCGGAACTTCCCTTGGTATTTTGGTTTTCGATCCGCTGAATGATTTTCCCAATCCGCGCGGTCCGTATTGCAGCATCAATTCCGTAATGTTTGATACTACGATGTTTCTTCCCGGGCAGGAGATTGATCTTTCTTATCACAAGTACAACGTGCGTTTCGATTTTCTTGGTATCAGTCATACCGACCCCAAAGGAATCATCTATAAATACAAACTCGATGGTGTTGATGATGTCTGGAGAACATCCGATTACACGCAACGTTATGCGACTTATCCCCAACTGGCCGATGGCGATTACACATTTCGGGTGTATTGCTACTCCGACAGCAATGCTAAAATCAGTAACGAAGTTGTAGTGCAATTCTCGATCGGAATTCCATTCTGGAAAAGCGTGTGGTTTTACGTATTTCTACTCGGCGTTCTTATTGTTTCCGTTTACCTCTACGTAAAATGGAAAGTCCAGATGTACAAAACACGTCAGCAACAGCTGCAGGTGATCATCGCCGCGAAAACGTCAGAGCTGAGGAATGAAAAGGAAGAGTTGTTGCAGACGAAGAATCGTCTCGAAGAAGTAAACAAAGACACGGCCGACAGTATCGCGTACGCGAAACAGATTCAGGAAGTAATGCTTCCGAACCGGGAAGCTATTCTCAATAAATTTCCCGACAGCTTAATTTATCACCGGGCAAGTCACGTTGTAAGTGGAGATTTTTTCTGGTACTCTGATAGCGTTGAATATGACCTCGTAGGAGTTATTGACTGCACGGGCCATGGCGTTCCCGGAGCTTTCATGTCGTTGATAAGCGCCAATCTTTTGGATAAGATCATTAACAACCGGAGAATTTCTTCGCCTTTAAAAATTCTCTACGCAATGGACGCGAGCACGGTTGAGGCATTGCACCAGGATCAGAAACACAGTGCATCAAGAGACGGAATGGATATCGCGATCTGTGCAATTTCCAAAGACAGAAAATCCATGCGGTTCGCAGGCGCAGGTCGTCCGCTATACCTCGTACGCAATGGCGAGCTTACCGAATATAAAGGCAGTAAGATTTCCATCGGTGGTTATTACGCGGGAGTGAAAAAGAATTTCTTCGAACTGGAAATTCCGATCCTTCCCGGCGATGTGATTTATCTATCTTCAGACGGATTTGCCGATCAATTCAATGGCGAGAACGAAAGAAAATACTCCTCGAAACGGCTGCGGGAATTACTCACTGCAATTGCTCACCTCGAAGCTGGACAGCAATATGCACAGCTGCATTCGTCGTTTGAAGAATGGAAAGGTGAAAACCGTCAGATAGATGATGTGACGGTTGTAGGGTTTAAGATTTAATTCATCAGCTAATTAGAAATCAGAAATTAGCTGATCGATCCCGGCTCTATATCTCCATGTACATCCGCTCATTGTAATACCCAAACCCCTGCTTCCCGAAAAATTCTCTCGCTTCATCATTCTTCGTCCAGTGATTCAGATCGAGACGTGTGATGTTTTCTTCCTTCGCAACTTTCGTGAGATGTGCGAGCAATGCCTTCCCGACTCCTTTTTTGCGGTGCGCAGTTAATACTGCAAGTTGATCGACCTGCATGGCCGCGCGTGCAACCTGAAAAGCATTCTGGTTGAATCGTGAAATAAAAATGAGTGCGTAACCCACCGGAGTTTCTCCGTCGTATGCAACGTAAGCACGCGCATCGCGACCGCCCAGCATTTTCTTGATTGCCTTTTCCACTTCTTCTTTCACGAAGGGACGAAAAATCTCCGGGTACATTTTATGATGATGTTCCTGAACTTCTTTGTTGAGATCGGCGAGGAATGCCGCGTCTGTTGATTGTTTGATTGTGATCATTGTCAGTTAGTAGATGGTAGTTGGTAGACGGTAGTGCCACCAGTAAAGTGCAAAGGTACGGCAACATGACATGCGCCAGACACAACAGCATTCTCGAAGTCTGTTGCTAACAAGTTTCGAGATCGCTTCAGCGATCCGCCGTTTCTCGTAGGCATAGAAAACAAAGTACGTCTCCGTTTCTCCGCGCCGGAGCCTGTGCTGAGCCCTGTCGAAGCATGTAGAGCGTCGCAGACATACAATTGTTATTCGGTAACCACAACAGGCTTCGTCACCGAAATTCCGTTAGAGTCAGTCACTGTTACAAAGTACATTCCCGGAACCGCAATGTTGAACTGCGTCACTGTATTTGCAAGTGAACGCGTTTCTACCAGTCTGCCCGAAGCATCTGTGATCATAACACTGCCGTGTTCGTTTGTAGCAAGTGAGAAAGACCCGCCGTTCGGGTTTGGATACAACGTGAACAACACATTGCCGGATGGAATTTCAACACCGAGACAGATGTCAACGTAAATCGTATCGCTTGCAGTTCCTGTGCAACCATTGATATCAGTGAACGTGTAAACAATAATGTTCACGCCAATCGCTGCGCTCATCGGATCAAAAATACCCGCGCTCACACCCGGACCTGAATACGAACCACCTGAAGGCGAACCTCCTGTTAATGCGAATGGAGCCTGGGTCGACTGACAAACTGTATCAATAGGCTCGACACATATTACTGCCGGCGCATTCGGGTCGTTCAATCCCATACTCACTGATGACGTGCATCCATTGTTATCAGTAATTACACAGGTGTATGTTCCGGCTGGTACGCTGGAAATATCCTGGGTGGTTGCAGCATTACTCCACAGATAAGTGTACAGCGGTGTTCCTCCGCTCACTGTAATGTTTACGGAACCATCCGTGCCGCCGCAGATCGATGGATCATTGGAAGTAACCACTGTTGCGTTGAGTGCAGTAGGCTGCGTTATGTTTACCACATCGAGATGCGTGCAGCCATTCAGATCGGTGATTACAACGTTGTAATTCCCCGGCGTCAATCCGGAAATATCTTCTGTAGTATATGTACCGGTGTTCCAATCGTAAGTGTAGCCTGGGGTTCCTCCGTTTACAGTAAGGTCAATTGCGCCATCGGCATCTCCGAAACAACTGGTGTTCGTGAATGTAGTAACCGATGCAATTGCCGGCGGCTCAGTAATCGTAAGTATGAGCACAGTTGAACATCCATATAGATCTGCGATGTTGCAGGTGTACGTTCCTGCAATCAAACTTGTCGCAGTGGCATTCGTTCCGCCCATTGGCGACCATGCATACGCATAAGGCGCAGTTCCTCCTGTTGGCATTGCAGTGGCGTTTCCGTCATTCCCACCAAAGCAACCTACACCGCTGCCGGATGCGGTAGCAACCACAGGTCCGGAAACTACAATAGTTTGAATTGAGGTATCACATCCATTTCCATTGCACGAAATCAACTGAACAGTATACGTTCCTGATGTTGCATAGCAAACACTTCCTGGATTCTGCACTGGCGACGAAGAAGGGTTCCCACCGTTGAACGTCCACGCCCAGGTAGTTGGAAGACCGCTGGTGTTGTCGGTGATGTTAATACACGAGCCCGCACAAATTGCAGAGTTCGACAAAATAAAATCTGCCGTCGGAGGATTCAGTGTAATGCCAGCGATATTAATATTGTCAACATAAAGATTGTTGCTGTTGCGGCAGTGATTTCTGAACGAAAGCATTACAGAACCTTGTCCGATAAAACTATTCAGCGAAACAGTTTCTGTTCTCCATTGTGCAGCAGTTGGCGTGAAGAATGAATTTGAATTTGGCGCAGTGGCAAGTGCAGTTCCTCCATTCAGATAAACCTGTGTCCACGTTGCACCGCAATCAGTAGAAACCATCACCGACATTGTATCCGGCGTCCCGGAACTTCTTCTGCAATAGGCAACGTCAAAATTCAATGATGCTGATGACAAGCTGTTAAAGTTTAACGTCATAGTACGCATCTCGTCAATTGTACCTGCTGCACTTGCGCCATGATTCGGGAACCATGCACAATTGGTACTTGTACCGAAACCTCCTACTGTTGTGTTGCGCTGCCATACCAAACCATCGCTACCACCGTTTACAGTGGTCCAGTTTGTTGGAACGAATGGAAGTGTTTCAAATCCTTCAACAATTGGCAATGCAGTTGACACTCCAACCGTAATTAATGTTGTTGCAGTCGATGTGCATCCATTCGCAGCTGTTCCTGTCACTGTATAAGTGGTGGACGAAGATGGTGATGCACTCGGATTCGCAGCAGTTGAAGAACTCAATCCGCTTGTCGGCAACCACGCGTATGATGTTGCACCCGATGCGAGCAATGGAGTTGATCCTGAAGGACAAATATTCATTGACGTCGGCGTAACTGCAACAGTTGGCGAAGCATTTACAGTAACCGTTATCGTTTGCGTAGAAGTACAGCTGCCATTCGATCCGGTGATCGTATAAGTTATAGTTGCAGTTGGACTGGCAGTAACTACACTTCCGGTAGTTGCACTCAATCCGGTGTTCGGTGCCCACGAATACGTCGACGCTCCGGAGGCCGTTAACGTAGTAGAGCTTCCTGCACAAATCGTGCTTGACGGAGATGCTGTAGCAACTACTGTTGGCGTTGCTGCAGTTGAAACAACAATTGCCTGTGATGAGGTGTTACATCCTGACGCGTTGCATGCCTGCAACGTAACGTTGTAAGTTCCGGGAGTGTTGTAACAAATCACGGAAGGATTTTGCAAATTGGATGAGTTTGGATTCGCTCCGTTAAATGTCCACGTCCATGTTGTTGGTGTGTTTGTACTGTTGTCGGTGAAGTTGATGCATTGCCCGAGACAGACATTTGTTTGTGATGGTGTGAAAGATGCAACTGGTGGAACTGCAGGAACCTCATACCATTTTGCAACTCCGGTTCGTGATAATCCATCTGCAGTTGTAAATGGTCCGCCCGCATACAATTCTCCATTCCATACGTCAAGACCTTTCACATAGTCATTCATTCCGGTGCCCATTGCCGCCCATACTCCAGTGACCTGATTATATCTCGCGATCTTATTTGCTGTGATACTTCCCGCCTGGTTAAAATCTCCACCAACAATAATAGTTCCATTGTATTTCGTAAGAGCGCGTACATAACTGTTCACTCCTGTTCCCAAAGGCGCCCATGCGTTTCCGTTATAGACTGCAACTCCGGCGCAATTTGCATCACCATTGAGCTGACCAAAGTGCCCACCCATATATAACAGGTTGGTTTGTGGATCAACATAGAAACAACGCACAGTACTGTCAACTCCACCAGTGACATCCACTCCACCGTTTCCTCCTACCCATGCAGTGCCATTCCATTTTACAAGTCCATCCGCATTTGTGTTCCCGCCAACGTTATTAAAATCTCCGCCAGCCCAGAGTTCTCCATTGTAAACGGTGAGACAACGAATATCATTACTGAAATCATTCACTCCACCAATTCCAATCCACTGCGTTCCGGTCCATCGTGCAACTCGAGAAACTGGATTTCCATCAGCGTTTGTAAAATCTCCACCAGCAACAAGTTCTCCATTCCATATCGTCATGCACAATACATCATTGTTGAATCCGGTACCAAGAGGAGTCCACGAAATTCCATCCCACGAAGCGATACCGTTGCAGTTTGTGCAGGGTTGATTTACATTCCAGAAGTCTCCGCAAACTACAAGATTTCCATTGTAGGAAATCGCATCACGTGCAACGAGTCCAACTCCACTTGCAAAACAATTCCACGCGAAACCATTCCATCCTGCAATACGACCACAAGGACCGTTGAAGCTTCCGCCATCGATCAACATGTTGTTCCATGTGGTGATTACGTGTGTACTCCCGTTCACACCACCACCAACGTCTTGCCATTGTGCAAAAGAGTTAAGTGTGATGAAAAGCGTGGCTACTGTAAAAAGATTTTTCATGATATGTTTCACTTGAGCGTACGGGGTTATTTTTGATTCGCTTTGCCTGGTGCGATACCTGAAAATTACCCCATTTTTCATTGGTAATCAACCCATTCGATCAATGACTTACGTGCTCAGACCAAGGCCCAATTAACAAGTATTAACCAACTTTGCCCCACAAAGTTTCTGACTTCCACGTTCTTACAACGATCTGCGAACCCTTTGATTTCGTACCTTTGTAATGGCAAACGGCATGAGCAACACCAATTCAGGCAACAATTTCACACCGGGCAAACTGCTTGGACAGATTAATTCTCCGGCAGATTTACGTCTGCTCCGCGAAGATCAGTTGCCACAGCTTTCGAAAGAGTTACGTCAGTACATCATCGATCTTGTATCGGTGAAAGGCGGACACTTCGGCGCAAGTCTTGGTGTTGTTGAACTTACTGTTGCACTTCATTACATTTTCGATACGCCATACGATCAACTTGTTTGGGACGTTGGGCACCAGGCATACGGACATAAAATTCTAACTGGTCGCCGCGATGTATTTCATACGAACCGTAGATACAAAGGCATTTCCGGATTTCCGAAACGTAGCGAGAGTGAATTCGATACTTTCGGTGTAGGTCACTCCTCTACTTCTATTTCTGCTGCACTCGGAATGGCTGTTGCCGCGAATCGCAAGAAAGAAGATCGTCACACGGTTGCCGTGATTGGTGATGGTGCAATGACAGCAGGAATGGCATTCGAAGCGTTGAATCACGCGGGCACAGAGAAGAGTAATCTTCTTGTAGTGCTCAATGATAATTGCATGAGCATCGATCCGAACGTTGGTGCGCTGAAAGAATATCTGAACGACATCACTACTTCACACACATATAATAAAGTGAAAGATGAAGTGTGGAAACTGCTCGGAAAGATCAGCAAGTTTGGTCCGGATGCGCAGACGATTGCAACGAAAGTGAGTGATACATTAAAGGGTGCGCTGTTGAAACAGAGTAATCTTTTCGAATCACTCAAGTTCCGTTACTTCGGTCCTATTGATGGACACGATGTTGATCGTCTCGTGAAAGTGATGAAGGATCTGAAAGACATTCCAGGTCCGAAAATTCTGCACGTGCTCACCACGAAAGGAAAAGGATTTAAATTTTCCGAAGAAGGAAATCCTACACTGTGGCATGCACCGGGATTGTTCGACAAAGACACGGGCAAAATTGTAAAAGCAGTTTCCACCGAGCCGCAACCTCCGAAGTATCAGGATGTATTCGGTCATACGATAGTTGAGCTCGCAGAATTGAATCCGAAGATCATGGGCATTACGCCTGCGATGCCTTCCGGTTGTTCGCTCAACATCATGATGAAAGCAATGCCCGATCGCGCGTTCGATGTGGGAATTGCAGAACAACACGCAGTGACTTTCTCAGCGGGACTTGCCACACAAGGCATGATTCCGTTCTGTAATATTTATTCTTCGTTCATGCAGCGCGCGTACGACCAGGTTGTACATGATGTTGCGTTGCAGAAATTACACGTGGTGTTGTGTCTCGATCGCGGCGGACTTGCCGGTGCTGACGGACCAACTCACCACGGAAATTTTGACTTAGCCTATTTCCGTTGCATACCAAACATGGTAGTGAGCGCTCCGATGAACGAACAGGAGTTGCGCAATCTCATGTACACTGCTCAGCTCGAGAAAAACGCCGGACCGTTTTCAATCCGCTATCCACGAGGTAATGGTGTGATGCCGGAATGGAGAACGCCGTTTGAAGAAATCAAGATCGGACAAGGAAGAAAAGTCCGCGACGGAAACCACATTGCGATTCTTACAATTGGTCATCCCGGAAATTTTGCAGTCGAAGCTTGCGAAGTCTTACAACTCCAGGGAATCGAAGCTGCACATTACGATATGCGTTTCGTGAAACCGCTGGATGAATATATGCTGCACGAAATTTTCACAAAGTTCGACAAGGTGATTACCGTGGAAGACGGAACCATTGTTGGCGGATTCGGCAGCGCGGTTGTAGAATTTATGGCCGATCACAATTACCACGCAGCTATCAAACGTCTCGGCATTCCCGACAAGTGGATTGAACACGGCGAACAAACCGAACTCTGGAAAGAGTGCGGGTTTGATGCGGAGGCGATTGTGGAGAATGCGAAGGAGATGGTGAACCTTAAAGGTTTAGTAGGAGTCTAGTTTGATTCGCCAATAAACCTTTAAGGTTTACTCAAACCATGAAGGTTTTACCTCGGTACACGTGATTCACCATAAAACCTTCAAGGTTTGAGCACGCGACGTATCCTTCTCAGCGAAGCGCGTTATACCCCCAAACGCACTCCTCCATGAAATCCCGACGTTTTCAGTCGGGATTCACGAAAACCGAAACAAAAAATATTCAACCATGAGTAAACACCTTCTCCTCTTCGCAACTTTCTGCATCATCACCTTTCACGCTTCTGCAATCGACTTCCGTCCCGGCATGGTAATTCCTGGCGTTCACATCGGATATATTTTCAATGCGGGAATTTCATTCGGCGGAGAAGTAAGCTACAGCCCGTTCGTGTTTCAGATGGGTGGAGGAAAAACAGCGACGGGAATTTACACTTCAGCAACATGGTTTTATTCCAAAGGTGAACTCTACACACAAACATGGTATCGCACGCTGAGTGCTGGAGCGCTTTTGTTCGCCGACAATTCATTCATGCTTCGTGC
>CAYUTR010000044.1:0-1853 GCA_964447465.1 uncultured Chryseobacterium sp. | reverse complement strand
ATCTGAAGTTGAATAGTTGATGTTGCAGTAAACTGTTTTGCAGAAATCAATCGTCCACCCATGTCAAGAATTGAAACTGTAACTGTTTCATTCACCCGACCAAGGTTAATCATCAGTTCTCCAGCAGTAGGATTTGGAGAGATGTTTACATTCTGCAAGTTGTGTGAATTTGTTCCAAGTAATATCATGTTCACGCATGCTGAAGTATCAGGACATCCGTTCACGGTAACAATCACCGCGTAATTGCCGTCGTTTGTTGGAGCGAAACTCTGTCCTGTTTCTCCAACAATAGCTACTGAATCGCAGTAGATCCACTGGTACGATGCTCCAACTGCGTTCGAAGTGAGAATGTATGTCGTAACGGCAACTGAAGTATCAACAACCGTGAAACTCACATTGATCGTGTCAGTACCAGGGCAACCAATCGCGCTCATAACATCAACATAATAAGTGCCGACAGCAGATACAGTATTCATCTGAGTTGTGGTATTGTCACTCCATAGATAAGTTACGCCAGCTGTGCCTGCGTCAAGCGTAATGCTCGCGCCTTCGCAAATAGCAGTATCTGCGCCGAGTGCAACCGCTGGTGTTTGAAAGGTCACATTAATTGAATCAGATGATGCACATGAATTGGCATCAACAACATCAACATAAATCAATCCCGCAAAAGCAGAAGTGAATGTTTCCATCTGGGTTATGTCGCCAGAAGACCAGAGATAGCTCGCGCCAGCGTTGCCTGCATTCAGCGTGATGGAATCGGCTGAGCATATCGTGGTGTCATTCCCAAGTGCAACAACAGGAAGCGGATTAACAACAAGATTCATTGTATCTGCATCAACGCATCCTGCTGCATTCATAACCTGCACGGAATAAACTCCAGTGGCTCCGGCAGAAATTGTTTGCGTTGTGGCGCTTGTATTCCACAAATATGTAGCGCCAGGATTACCGGCGTTCAACATCAGTGTTCCCGGACTGCAAAACGTTGTGTCATTTCCCAATGCAACCACCGGGAAATTGCTCACGGTGATATTAACAGTGTCGGAAAGCGCACACGACGAAGTAACGATATATGTGGTGTTTGTAGAAGGACCTACGGTAATCGTAGGAGTCGTTTGACCTGTGCTCCACAGTACTGTTGATGGTATGTCGTAGTAAATAGTTCCATTCCAAACTCGTGGTGTAAAGACAGTTGTCCATGGAACATTTCCTGCAGAACCCAAAGCCAACGAGAGATCCGCATTGGAATAAGCCTGATTGGGGCCGGTTCCATTTGTGTAACGCCATGAATGCGCAGCATCGATGATGAACGCTACACCATATGTTGTGCTTGCATTCAATCCTACTGGTGATGCAAAAGTAACCGGCGTTGGCACATCAGTTCCGTTTGAAATCGGACCTGTTGCAGTTCCTGCGAGGGTCCAACCCGCAGTACTTCCTGTAAAACCGACATATGTGCCGACGCGCACGTACATGTCCACCGTAACGGCCCCGCCCAAGACACCGAGGTTGATATCGAGCGACGTAATGCTGATATTATTTGCTGCTACTGTAAGATCGAAAAAATTGATTCCTCCTGCAGAACCTCCGTTATTGGAAACCATGATGGTTGCCAGAGACGCCGGAGCTGAGGTGTTTGCCGTTAATGTTACACTGTCGCCGACACAAATCGTTGTATCGCCCGGTGTAATCGCTAAAGTACATTGTGAATGCAGACTTCCAGAAAGGAAAGAAACAAGAATCAGAATGATCAGCTGTGGTAGGTAGGTTTTCTTCATGGGTATAGGTTGGTGAATTTTCGCGCAATATACAACTATGACTAACGTGACAATACCTTCACCGCAATATTGAGCACC
>CAYUTR010000043.1:16747-18866 GCA_964447465.1 uncultured Chryseobacterium sp. | reverse complement strand
TGCAGCTGCGTGTATCACCAGCAGAAATAATACAGGTATATATTCCACCGGAGAATCCAGAAAGATTGACTTCAATGCGTGAATCGAATGAAGTAGTTAAAACAATATGTCCGAGTGTGTTTCTGATTTCAAGTGCGGAATTATCAACTCCCGTTTCACAAGTGAAACTTCCGGAGGATGGATTCGGATAAATCGAGAATTGACTTTCGTCACCAATCTCATCAGTTGACAATGAACTACTGCATCGCGTCAGACGAAAAACAATAGCATCCGATTGTCCACCACCGAAACTATTCTGGAATCCACTCTGTGAAATTCCCGACATACTTGCAGTTGAACCCACACCGTAAAGTGCTCCGCCGGTTCCGAGTGCAATGCCATCGCACCAATCGAGATCGTTTCCGCCATAGTAAGTACCGCATTCAAACGACGGACTGATTCCCACACCAATGCGCATGATGAATCCATCTTCGTTGGTAGCGTATGTATTCAGAAATCCATTGGAGGCAATTGCATTTGTGCTAGTCGTTCTTCCACAGATATATAAGTTGCTCAACGAATCAGCGACACAACCGAACAAACGATCGTCGCCCGAACCACCAATGTAAGAAGCAAAGAACATTGCTCCGCCCTGACTATACATTGAAACGAAACCATCAGAAGATCCGCCACCGTATGTTACCTGCATTGCGTTTATTGTTGCAAGACCAGAAGTGCTGGTAGTAACTCCAGTGAGATAAAAATTCTGCAGACTGTCGAATGTTACATCAACGTCGCTTCCGAATATGATATTTTCATCTCCATTGCCACCAAGGTACGTTGCCCACACTCTCGTACCTGCTGCATCAAACTTTACAGCGTATGCATCGAATGCGCCGCCACCATAAACTCCCTGCGCACCCTGAAATGCAATACCACTTGTGCTGTTTGTAGTTCCCGCAAGTACAACATCGTTGTTAATCGGATCTGTTGCGAGTGATAACCCATCCTCTGTTCCGGGTCCACCGAAATAGGTCGCCCATATTCTTGCTCCTCCCGGACTGAATTTTGCAATGAACGCATCGCCCGATCCGCTGATTGTAGTTTGATAAGCACCCGCAGTTGCGAGTGCGACACTTCCCGCAACACCACACAAGTAAACGCATCCCTGCCCATCCGTTGCACAATTATATCCGAAATCAGAATTGCTTCCTCCGTAATATGTTGCCCACTGTCGCACACCTGCTGAATCAAACTTTACGAGAAATGCATCGTACACTCCTCCATTGGAATTCTGATATCCACCGGAAGCAATTGCATTCGTACTGTTCGTGAGTCCGGCGAGAAAAACATTTCCTGCAGAGTCAACAGCGATTCCAAGTTTTCCACCTAAGAATGGCATTTCATCTCCGCTTCCACCATAGTATGTTGCCCATATGCGTTGACCGGCTGCATTGAATTTCACGAGATACGCATCGATGCTTCCGCCTCCGAATGTCATCTGGTGACCATTGAATGCCATTCCGTTACTCATGGTAACTCCGGCAATAAATACATTGCCGAATGCATCGGTTGCAATCGCGATTGCGTTTTCATTTCCGGTTCCACCATAATAGGATCCCCATGTACGCATGTCCTGCGAGTGGAGAATTGAAACGAGAAACGTGGTGATGAGGAGTGTGTAAAGTTGCTTCATGCAGTACCAATTTGTACAGCAAGTTACGTAATGCAGAAACCACTTCCATGTTAAAAACGCGCTTCCTTACGCCTTCAAATCGACGATATCCAGGTGCATTTTGCCGCTGATTACGCAGATTGCGCAGATCGTTAGTTTGCTGTTGGTGTTAAATGAATTCTGAAATGATTTAATCCGCCAGCGGATTGATCAGGGCGATGTCGCCCAAATCACTTTCAAAATTATTTTAACACCAAACACATCAGCGTGATCAGCGAAATCAGCGGCTAAATTGGAGGCAATTATCTATGCAGTTAGTTCTGATAGCAAGTTGCTAATGATAGACGAAATCTCTTCGCCATGCGACACAACAATAAAGTGTCCCGCATCCTTGATGACGATATCCGTTGAAGTACAATAGTGCGGCAACAAACGATCTTTATCTCCATGAATGTGATGCAAACG
>CAYUTR010000043.1:0-16647 GCA_964447465.1 uncultured Chryseobacterium sp. | reverse complement strand
AGTTTTGTGAGCTCTGCTCCTATCACACCTCCGAAGGAATAACCTATGAAAACAGGGGCGGCATGTTTCACTTGCGGTGCAAGGCGCTTAACGTAATCCTCAATCGGTTCGTTTTTGAAAGGCTTTTCCCAGCGGATCACAGTTGTTTCAAAACCTTCGAGTTTGATGGTTTCGAATACACGGTGATCGGCTCCTAGACCCGGGATGAGATAAATCATATCGCGAAGTTACATAGTTGCGCCCAAGGGCGCTTTGCCACAGATTCGCAGATGAACAGATTAAATTGTTTAGTTAAATCAAAAAACAATTTGAGAAAATCTGCGCAATCTGTGAATCTGTGGCAGAGATACCAGAGGCATTTACTTAGCGCTGATATTCTGCTGTCTGATTTTGGAAAGCTGTTCCGCAAGCAATCCGATCACGAAGCACAGGAAACCCAAAACAATTCCGAGCATGGCTCCAACGCTGATACCATCTCCGCGAAGGAAAATCGGAATTTCCCAGGCGATGGAAACAAGCACGAGTAAAACTGCGATCGGAAACAACAAGCGCATCGGATTGAACAGCATGAGGATATTGAGAATCTCACGCAGCGTATCAAACGCAGTTCCGATTCCAATGGTGCTGCTGCCTGCAACGCGTTTCGATACGCTGACTTTAGTTTCTGTTACGAGGTGACGCTGGTTGATGAAGATGAGTGCGATCACATCGCTGTACGCCATTCCATCCGGACAAAGTGCAATGTATTTCATCGCCAGTTCGCGACGATAAACTTTAATTCCGGAATTGAGATCCGATATTTTATTCGGAATAAGAATGCGCGAGATTATTCTAATGAGCCATTTGCCGGTGTTGCGGAATAAACTGCTTCCACCTTTTCCGCGCGCACCGATGAGCATGTCTGCTTCACTGTTCACAAGTGTGTCGCGCATCACAAGTACATCATCGAGGTTGTGCTGACCATCTGCGTCAATCGTAATTACAAGATCTGTATCAGCAGCGGCAATTCCGGTTTTGATTGCACCGCCATAACCGCGATTTACTTTGTGATGAATTACATTCAGCTGTCCGTACTGCCCCGCGAAATTCTCCAGCACATATTTCGATCCGTCTTTGGAACCGTCGTTCACGATAATCACCTTCAATCCATTCTTCTCTGCAAACTGCATAAGATTGGGCACGACCATTGGAAGCGCCTTTTCTTCGTTGTAGCAGGGAATGACGATGGTGAGGGAGAGCATGGGTGTGAAAATAGGGAATTAGGCGATAGGTAATAGGCGATAGGTAATAGAATAAAGGTCGCGATTACTTTCCGCTTTCCGCTTCTTCGATTTTAAAAATATACGAGAAGCCCGATTGATCGCCGTTCAGTAATTCACCTTCGGCCGTCCAGGAAGGAGTAAAAAGTTTCTCGCCGGCATTAAATGCCTTATCGAACTTAACGGAAGTAACAAGCACATTATACGAACCACCATCGTTCACATACAGTTTTTTCACCCGCCAGACTTTTCCGGGAGGAACGGTGAAGCTAGAGCCGGTCATGCTCTGCCTTGTGATTTCATTTAACGAATCAGCGGCAGAATTTCCGGTTGAATCATTTACAGCCATATTCACATTCATGCTCCTGATTACTGCATTCGTGCTGTCAATATATTTTTGATCCGGAACTTTTCCCTCGAGGAGCTGAAGATTGATATACGACATAAGGCTGTCGATCTTCTCTTGCTGCTGTGGCGTTGCGCCCTGTGCAGAAAGCACTGACGTAAAACAAAAAAGAGCAAAAGCTAAAATACAACCTTTGCCCAAATTTGTTTTTACGGAATATAATTTATGGAACGACATTAAATTCAATAATGGAAACGGTGCATCTTATAGAAGGACTAAAATTTTGAAAAGACCCGGTAAAACCTGATGGAAGCCAATAAGGATACACTGAGGTGCTGGCACTCATGGTTGAGAAAAAAGCGATGGGCGTAGCGCTGGCATTTCTCAAATAAACACCATTCGAGCTTGAGGAGCCTGATCCTGTACTTTCTATTTTCCAGACTTTGCCCGCAGGAACAGCAATGGGCTGGATGGTATTAAAATTGATATCTAAAAGTATCACCTGGTTAAACTGCAGATTTCCCTGTGCAGAAGAAGATTTCGAAAAACCGAAAATGAAAATTGCAGCGAAAAAGAGAGAAGTGAGTATTTTTTTCATGAGTAGAGTTTTATGGTATGACATTGAATTCGAAAAATTAAAATCCTTTAATGGTATAGATCAGCGAAGGGTCACCTGATCCGTTTGAAGGAGCAGATGAAGAGTTGATCATTTCAATCAGCACTTTTGTGTACACCACATTCTCCCCGAATGAAACTGCTTTTCCTAATCCATCCGTTGCACGCGTGGTTGAACACTGGTGCTGTATTTCAAAAACAGATGTGGCTGCAACCGTAACAAATCCTTCTATCACACTATAACCATCCACCGCGCTGGTTCCGACAATCGCTGTACTGGCTGTAGTGACATTATACAATCGCGCCTGGTGAGCTCCTGCGAGATTAGCTGGAACGTATGCTTTGATATAATACGTTCCCGGTGCAAGTGTAATCTGGTTTGCTGCAAGCGTGATAGCTGTTCCCAATGAGGCCGCAGTTGTATTTAATGTACGTGTCGCCCAGCTTCCGCTTGTGAAAGTTCCACCATCGGTTCCGGAAGGTTGTTGCTCCTGGAAAATTGCATAATCGCTAAGTCCTGCGAGACCTTGTATTCCTTGAACACCCGTTGCGCCAGTTGCGCCCGTCACTCCTGTCGGACCAGTTGGACCAATTGGACCCGCTGCACCATTCGAACCATTTGTACCTGTAGGACCCGTAGCACCCGTTACACCGTTTGTTCCATTTGCACCTGTTGGACCTGTAGCTCCTGTCGATCCATTCGATCCATTTGTACCTGCAGCACCAGTAGGACCAGTTAAACCGTTCGTTCCATTTGCCCCAGTTGGGCCTGTAGCTCCAGTCGCACCATTCGATCCATTGGTACCCGCAGCACCGGTAGGACCAGTTACGCCGTTAGTTCCATTTGCACCTGTTGGACCTGTTGATCCTGTCGCACCATTCGATCCATTTGTACCTGTCGGACCTGTTGCTCCTGTCGCACCATTCGCTCCATTTGTACCCGCAGCACCGGTAGGACCAGTTACACCGTTCGTTCCATTTGCACCTGTTGGACCTGCAGCACCCGTTACTCCATTCGCTCCGGTTGCACCTGTAGGACCCGGATCACCGGAAGGACCTTGCGCACCTGTTGGGCCAGGATCACCCGAAGGACCTGATGCTCCAATTGCTCCAGTTGGACCTGTAGCACCCGTTGGTCCAGCAGGTCCGCTGCTTCCCGCAGTTTCAGCATACAATGCATACGGCACAGAGATAAACTGCGAAGTACCCATGGAAGTTAATCCGCTTCCGAAGTCAATACTCACTTCAAGAAATTCGTCGCCGGTTCCAAACAAGTTCGCGGGAAGTGGTGTAATGGATCCAATGTTCAAGGAGAACAATCCGAACTGATTCGTTGTAACACCTGTGTGCGTTTCTGTATAGATGATGGTTCCAACAGGTGTAACATCGTGCACATCAAATTGCACGGTGAGTGTTCCGTTGGCAATAACAGCTCCTGCGGCATCACGTGCGACGCCTTGATATTTTATTTGCTGCGGCGCTTGTGCATGCAGGATTGTCGCTGCGAAAAAAATAAAACAGGTGAATAGAAATTTCTGCATTTTATTCTGTTTTTATGACTTTGAAAGACGGGGGAAATAGGACGATTGAGCTCTTTGAGCTGAAACAAATGCAAGCAGGAAACAAAGGGTAAAAGTGGGGGTCTTGTACACTATCCAAAGCTATAATATTTCCGGTAAAAAAAGTGATGGAAAGAGAACCGGTTCCGGAAAACGAGGAATCAGCGGGTTACTTCAACGTTTCAGTTAACGGAGGAATTAATTTCTGGAAGAATACGCAGACGTATTAACGCGCGTCGATCTTGAAGCTGATGTCGGCTTTCAATGCAGACACAACTTTCAATAAAGTGCTCAGAGTCATGTTTGCATATCCACCCTCGAGTTTGGAAATTTGAGCCTTCTGCACACCAACTTTTTTGCCCAGTTGTTCTTGTGTCCATTTTCTTTGTTTACGAATGTCCCTAATCATATCACCGAGCACATCCAATTTGACTTTTCTGTCAAATCTATCCCGTTCAGGTTTTCCTTTTTTGCCAATATAATGATCAAGTACTTCTTCATGTGTGTACACTGCCTTTCTTGGAAGTCTTTTCATAACAGGTTCGTTTTCCCAAATTTACCAATGTTTCCATATATGGAAACCCCAATAAATACTAAAAAACCACCTTAACTTCCGAAATCTTACTCTCGGAACCGTCTTTCATATAAACTTTAATTCTGTACACGTATGTATTCCCCGGATACAACTGATTGTCGATATAGTTTGTACTCGATCCACTCAACGTCTTAAACGTGCGCACTGCTTCTCCCTCTTTTCCTTTGTAAATGATTACGCGATCAACTGGTGCTGATGGTAAATCCCATTTCAATGCAATCGTGCGCTTTTCAAGATCTGGAGTTGCAGTGAAATTCTTCAATGCCTGACGAACCCGCGGTGCGTAATTCATCACCGGGAAATTCAACACAGACTGATTGCCCGAACTGTCCTTCACGACAAGACTATACTCGTACTTCACTCCGGCTTCAACGGTGACATCAACGAAAGTTGAAATCGTATCGCGACCGTAGAACGTTTTCAATTCAGTGATTCCTATAGATGATTTACGAACCAATTTCTTCGAAGCAATATCATCACCCGAACTGTTAATCCATCGAAGTACAACTGTGCTGTCCGTGTGATAAATTGATTTCACCAATGGAACAACCGGCGCAATTTTATCCGGACGTTTCAACAGTGCAGGCTTCGAGAAATCGGAATTGTTCCAAACGCGGTCGACACTGCGAACCGAATAATACACCTCACGTGTTAATGTCTGAAGTGTAATTGTGTCCGTGAAACTTGTAGCGCGTATAACGGAGTCGCCAACTTCCACAAATTCTTCTTTCAAAGTGTTGCAACGGAAAACGCGATAACCTTTCAAATCTGGATCAGCTACCACGTTCCATGACAAGCGAACAATTCCGTTCGTGTCAATTATTCCAACAATGTTTTGTGGAATTCCCGCAGGTGTGTTGTCCTGCAGCTGCGCGAGAAACGGAAACGAAAAAGCTGTATCTCCTTCAGAACTGATCGCAGCAAGCATGTAATAGTTCGTGAATTTTGCGGAAGTATCAATGAATGCAGAGCCGGAAACTACTTTAGACAGAAGCAAATATTTCCCGGCGACGCTCTCGCTTCGCAACACACAAACCTCCATTAGCTTGGTTTCGCCGGAGAGTGCAGGCATCGTCCACTCCATCACAACTTTCTTGTTGTCGGGAGAGTAACACGTGTCAGGAACAGGATATGCATTCCATTCCTCTTTTCCCTTTCCGCGAACGAGCGTCGATGGCGGACCGGTGATTCCGAAATACGAATAGCCACGCACGCGATACCAATACTTTGTTCCGTTCTTAGGAATGGAATCCTCATAAACGAGTTCGTGCTTTTCAGTTTCGTATTGAGAACGCACAAATGAAAGCAACGTAGTATTTATTCGCGTGAAGTGAATACTGTCCTCCGAGCGCTCGATGATGTAACCGGAATATTCCTCACGTGTTTGCGTTACATCAAAAGTCAACCGCATACTTCTGTTGCGGAATTGCCCGGAAGGTTTTGTCACCGCGTGCAACACTGATATTTTTTCATCAGCAGTTGCAACACCGGCTGACTTCGTTCCAACGATTTCAATGCGATAGATGTACTTCTCTGTTTTCTTCGCTGTACGATCGGTGTAAAATAATCCCGCTGCTTTTGCAACATCCGGATTATCATCACAGACTTTCAGTGAGAATCCATGCATGATGTTCTGTTGCTGTTCACGTTTCTTCGGATCGCTTTGTGCTTTCGCCGGAACGAACAATGAAGAATAAACAAACGATGATGACGGAATCGTTTTCTGAAGATGCGTCCACATCGTGTCGTTCTTCGGAAGTGGCTTCACGTTGTCGGCAATCAAAACACCTTTGCCGGTGAGATCTTGTCCGCTGAGATCAAGATATTCATCAAGACCAAAGCGCGTGATGCGGTAACCGTTTGTGTTTCCTTGTTGCCATGTTGTGTACGAAGAAGGAACCCAACGCAACATCACGGAATCGCCGGCGTGCAATGAACGGACGTAGATGTCGGCTTGTTGGGAGTAAAGTCCCGAAACACCAAGTAAGAACAGGAGTGAACAAAAAAAGCGTGCGGTGACCGCTCTAAAGTCGTTATCGCTGTTCTTCCGCAACGTGGGATTGCTTCGCATCGACTGAAAAAGTCTCCGCTCGCAATGACGGTTGCGCTTTTTTTGTTCGCCGATCACTGTTGCACGATTGTACATTGATTCCCCAATTGAAATGCACAATCAACATGTCCGCTTACAACACCGCCGAGGATATCGTAGTCGCAACCAACAGAACCTCCAACCCAAGTTGGATTCGGTAATCGCGCCTGAAGAATTGCCGCAGCAGAAAGTGAAAGTATCGTTACGTTGAATGTCTGATTCAAAACTTCACCGGTAATTCCAACTGCTCCCTGCAGATATGCGTAAATCTGCCCGGTAGAATACCATCCGTTGATTCCAACCGTTGAAGATGAATTCTGACAATGCGCATTCGGTCCGTAGTTCAGCACCATGATGTCGAAGCCTGCGCCCGCCGCTACGTTGTAGTAGACGCTGAAATCACCGACACCGAAATCTCCACCCATTCCGCAACTGAAAGCTGCACCAAATGCAACTCCTCCTCCGTTGGTCAATGCAACTTCATCGCGCTGATCATTCAGTCCATTCATATTCACGACAGAACTTACTTGTGATGGTGGTGGTGGCATTGGATCGATCTGCTGACCGGTTTCGAAATACGCGGTGAGATTCGCGAGATTCATCACACTCAGATTCACGCGTGTTTGCGGACGACCAATGTGAACGTACCACAAATTCGGTTCGAAGTGAAGTGATGCTTGTCCACTTCCGGTAACTCCAGGGAAATGCACCTGCGCACCGAGAGCTGCATGCAAAGCATCATTCTGAAAATCGTATTGCATGATCATCGATGCTACAACAGGAATGTTATTCGGATTTACATTCATACGCTGATTGATCGTCGTCATGAAGAAAACATTCCCGGTGAACGAAATGAAGCTCATTCCTCCGTTTCCGTTGAATGCAATTTCCAACGCTACATCACCGTTGCAAGGACGCTCTGTTGGATACGATCCGATTGTTACACCCGCTTTTATTCCAAGCCCGGTATTCGGATCAGGAACATATTGACTCGCCGTTCCGAATGCATTCGAATACAATTGATTCTCCAGCGGAGCAGAACTACTGCGCGACATGTGATAATAAATTCCACCCATGAAGCGATAGATCGCCATGTTCGTTCCGCACGGAATTGTAATCGGTACCGCGGCGTCGATATAGAAATATCGAAGACCATTCACGCGACCAAACCAAACACTCGCTTGCGCCGGAGCGTTCATCACTTTATCAATAGTGAAGTTGATATTTCCGTTGAAACCTTTTCCGTATACGGGATCGTTCTCGCGGAACTGAATTAATCCCACAAGTGAGAATGGTCCGCTTTCAAAACTCAATGCAATGTTGTTGATGCTCACACCGTCGAATTGCATTTTCGGTTTCGTCGCACCAACACCTTCCGCAGGATTCGCAACAGTGGTTGTAACAGTCTTTACATTGAAACCTGCGCTCGCGCCAATAGAAAGTGCGTTTCCATCGCTGAAGTTCACGCCTACGTTGAATGCGATTGCCGGTTCATTGTTCAACAATCCGAACTGCACAGTATTAATCGTGAAATGAAATCCTGCGACTTTACTGCTGTCGTGATCATCGGGCACGAGCGAGAAAATCGCACTGCGCAGAATAGGGGCGTCCGACGCAAGCACCATATTCTGAAATTGAAGATTCTTCACGCGCGCGTTGGGGTCGGCGAGAGAATACTTTCCATTCAATGTTGCGGTCGGACGGAATTTCCCGTTCTGTTTTACTACCTGTACAGAACTTGTATTGTAAAGTGTCAGCGTTCCGCCGAGCACCTGTGCTTTCATTTCATTCGCTGGTGTGATTGCGAAAATGTAGTCGAGTCCGCCGGTAACTGCGCTCTGAGAAATCACACACGCGTATGCAAGCGAATCTGTTTCGCTCACGGGCAGGCGCATGTATCCCGCCATGCTCGCACCGTTGATATGATTCGAAACAATATTTACCGCAATAGTGTTGATGGAAAATCCCCAGCCACTCATGCTTCCTTGCGAGAGCGTGAAAAGATTCGTCGCAGAAAATATTCCCGATACTCCGCTCTGATCGATGATGAGATTTGTCGCCATGATTGTCGGCCGTTGTCCGTTCTTCGCAAGTTCTTTCGGCAGACGCACTGTGAAATTGCGCATGTAAAATCCTGTCCACATGAGCGGATCTCCATTGTAGTTCGACATATTGTATCCTTGTGGAAACAACATATTCGGTGCATTGGAGAGCTCACTGAAATCAGCTGTAGCATCTGCGACCGAAAATGAAACTCCATCCATTCCGCGAACACAGAAAGGCGCCATGGATGCCTGCACCACAAAATTGTGAATGTCGTTGGTGTGAATCTGAAACGAAGCGCGCACCACAGAATCCATTGATGGATAATCCGGATCGGGATAAATCATTCCCGGGTCGAATTCGAAATACCCTTTGAGATTCACTGCGGAAAATCCGTTGCAGTCCCACTCGACGTAATTGAATCCATCAGGCTTCAACACCATTGTGATTTTCGGTCCGAGAGATATCCGGTGTTCGCTTACAAGAGCAAGTTTTGTATTCGGTCCGGGCATTACACCTTTCGGATTGATCGCAATGTTTTGTGCGGAGAAACAGATTTTCTGTTGCGATCCCGGAAACTCCATTGCCATGTACGCCGACATAGATGCAGAGTTGTTGAGGAACTTCGCGCTATCGACACAAATGATGTAACGTGTAACACCAATTTCTTTTACAATTCCGAAAGGAAGATTCGCGGCGCTGTCGGGATTCATGTTTCCCACGAGCTTGTCTTCCGTTTCAACTTTGTTGTGAAGGGAGAGGATGTAGCTCTGGAGAGGATCGGCAACGGAATCTACCTGCGCGGTTAACCGCACGAAAGAAATCAGCAGAATAAAAATTGACAGCGGTAAACGCATGGGTTATTCTCCAGCTAAATCTTAAAGGTTTTAAAAACCTTTAAGGTTTATACGGGTGGCGCAAGTTGAGAAAAAGGTCTGGCGCTAGTCGGGAGCAAACGTTTGTAAACGGCTATTTTCACCAAACACTTCCTAATTTTTACCACGGAGACACGGGGAAAAAGGCCTAATCCTCGTCTTCTACGCTCCAGATTCCGTTCCGTCTCCGCTTAATTCCGTCTTTGATTAACGCTACATGATAATTGATCAGATATCCCAGTTTCAATTTGGTCAATTTCAGATAATTAATGATTTGCGCTTCATGAACAGGGAGCAGTTCTTTAATAGCCTTGATTTCCATAATTACCCGCCCTTCAACGACAAAATCCGCGACGTAGTATTGTATCAATGGTTCTCCCCGATACTCGATGTCTATAGGTTCCTCCACCCTGATTGGGATTTTTCTTCGTGCGAATTCTTTGATCAGGCATTCCTTATAAACTGCCTCATTTAATCCAGGACCCATGTGCTAGTGCACTGTGAATGCGACATCAACAACATCATCTCCGATATCGTTCAACGTTCTACCATTCTTAACACTTTCCTCCGCCTGTTCCTTCAGCGACTTTTCTTCAATGACTTTCTCTTTCATATAGCGATGTATTAAATTTTACAGCAAACATATCACAGGTGAAATGAATTAGTCGGTAGCAAACGTTTGAAAACGGATAAATTTTCAACCTCACCAAAATCCGCTTGCGGATTCCCCGTGTCTCCGCGCCTCCGTGGTAAATTATCCATCAGTAAGAACTTTCTTGGCGGTAAATTTTTCAAGCCTCGATTTTAAACGTTTGCAAACGGTTTAGTTCGGTTTACATTCCGATCTTTGCTGTGATTTAGTATTTACCTATATGCACGCCTCTTACTTATGAAATCATTCCCCATCACCCGCTGGCTCATCAAAGACCGCCCCGCTCATCAAGACGTTATCCGTTTAGCCTCTGAACTCAATTTCCCGTTACCACTCGCCACACTCCTCCTTCAACGCGGAATAAAATCTGCTGCCGATGCCGATGTGTTTTTCAATCCTTCCCTGGATGATCTCCACGATCCCTTTTTGATGAAGGACATGGACAAAGCCGTTGCACGCATACAACGCGCACTCGGAGATGGTGAGAAAATATTGGTGTATGGCGACTACGACGTTGACGGAACAACTGCTGTTGCGTTGATGTATTCGTATTTGCGCGAGCAAGGTGCCGATTGTGAATACTACATTCCTGATCGCTACAAAGAAGGTTATGGGATTTCTTTCGACGGAGTTGATCACGCTGCAGCGATTGGATGCTCACTCATCATTGCACTCGACTGCGGAATCAAGGCGCATGATAAAGTCCTTTACGCAAAAGAGAAAAACATTGATTTCATCATCTGCGATCACCATAAACCGGGAGCAACAATTCCGGAGGCAGTTGCAGTGCTCGATCCGAAACGAAATGATTGTTCGTATCCATACGATGAGCTCTGCGGTTGCGGAGTAGGATTCAAACTCGTGCAGGCACTACATGTTTCTGCCGGAGAAAACTTCGATGAGATTGTTTCGTACCTCGATCTGGTTGCAGTTGCAATTGGTGCAGATATTGTTCCTGTCACCGGAGAAAATAGAATTCTTGCAAAGTTTGGATTGCAACAGGTGAACTCATCACCTCGTCCTGCATTGAAAGCACTTTTCGAAGTAGCCGGACTGAAAAAGAAAATCACGATTACAGATTTAGTTTTCACCGCTGCTCCGCGCATCAATGCTGCGGGAAGAGTCGATCACGGAAAAGGTGCGGTTGAATTACTGATTTCTCCCGATGCAGCACGCGCTACCGAAACCGCGAAAATTCTCAACCAGAACAACAACGATCGTCGCGATCTTGATAAGACAATCACCGCACACGCGATGGAAATGATCATCGGTGATGAACGATTCTCTCAGCGGAAATCGACAGTAGTGTTTCATCCCGACTGGCACAAAGGTGTTGTTGGAATTGTTGCATCGCGATTGATTGAGCGCTGGTATCGTCCTACGATTGTCCTCACCGGCAATGAAGGAAAAGTTTCCGGTTCTGCGCGTAGTGTGCGCGATTTCGATGTGCATGATGCGATTGAAGCGTGCAGTGATCTGCTCATTCAGTTCGGTGGACACAAATACGCTGCAGGACTAACGCTGAAATCAGAAAACGTTGAAGCCTTCGTTCAGCGCTTCGATGAACAGGTTGCGTTGCGTATCACAGAAGAACAGCTTTCTCCAATGACAGAAGTTGATCTCGAAATTTCTCTCTCGCAGATCGATCCGAAATTTGTTGAAGTGCTAAAACAATTTGAACCATTCGGTCCGGGAAACATGAATCCCGTTTTTCTCACACGCGGCTTAGCCGATCGCGGTTGGGCAAAAGTGGTTGGAGAAAATCATTTGAAATGCGATTTGCTGCAACCCGTTCAGCCTTCGACGGAGCCTGTCTCGAGCGTAGTCGAGAGGCTCAGTCTGACAAGGTTTGGTGGAATCGGATTTGGATTGGGAGAGTTTTTGCCGAATATGGTGAAGGCGCAAACGTTTGATGCGTGTTATACGGTGGAGGAGAATGTGTGGAATGGTGTCATCAACACACAATTGAATCTGAAAGATCTCAAATCCACATAGATTATTAGCTGATTCCAATTTTGTAACCAGCCCAGGAGCGGGAATCCTCTAGTTCGCCAAAAGCGAACTTTGTGTCCTTTTTTCCCGTATAAGGAACATGGAGACAATGAAATATAAAATCATCTCATCTGACGAGCAGTACGATAAATATTGTGATATCCTTCATGACCTGGATTTTGCAGAAGGGGAAAAGAGCCAGGATACCGAAGATGAAATCGACATGCTTGTTTGGTTAATCCGCAAATGGGATGACGAGCACAGCACATTCCGTAAACTCGATCCTGTAGAATTACTTAAGTCTTTGATGGAAGATCACAAGATGAAAGCAAAGAATATAGCTGAATTGCTGGACGTAAATAAGAGTTATATCTCGGAAATTCTGAACTATAAGAAAGGTTTTTCCAAAGATGTGATTCGGGGACTTGCAGAAAGATTTAAACTCAGGCAGGAAGCTTTTAATCGTCCCTATAAACTTAAAGGGAATACTCCCGTTCGAAAGCGTGTGAATAAAGTCGCGAAGAAAGTAAAAGCGAAAAGAAAACTTGTGCGAATGGCGTGATGAATACGCAGGTGAATCTGAAGGATGTTTGTCACATCGAGCACTTCGACTTCGCTCAGCATGAACTCCGTCGAGCTGTCGACAAACAGTAGCACTCAATGCGCCACAACGAACTTTGCACTTGATTTCACTTCACCATCTTCAATAATAGTATAGAAGTAAATTCCTTCGGCAAATGATTCAACGTTGATGGTGTATTGCGAATCGGAAGTCTGTTCCTCGAGGATGATGCGCCCGAATGAGTCAAACAAAACAATCCGACGTTCACGCTCTTCACTGAATGAAAAGTTCAAGTCGGTACCAGTTGGATTCGGGTAAACTGAAACTTCATTCTCTTCCGGCTGATCAACAAAACCAACACCATCACATCCTGTAACTTCACACCCGAGACTGTCGACTTTAATGAGCCATGAATCTTGATCAGTAATAAAGCAAGATCCGGATAAAATAAATCCATTATCGTTCGTTGACCTAAAGTCATAGATATAGTGAGAGTTTAACGAATTAAGAGTATAAACTCGTTGCCACAACATGTTCCCGTTGAAATCCGTTTTCGTTAAATATCCTTGGGGCGCAGAAGAATAAGGTGAACTAATTCCAGCGATTGCAATTCCATCAGAACATAATATCGGCTTAGTATATAATGCCTCACTATACGTTGGAAAACCGACTAAGGCATACCAGTTTACAATTCCGCCTGTATCCAAATTAACCAAAGCTCCGTAATCTTCTTGCGCAGTAATTTTATTACACGCCAATACAAAATGTGAATCAGGTAATTGTGTGATAAATCCATAACCAGAATAACCCGGATAAACATGAGCCCATTGTACGGCTCCCGCACTATTGATCTTGATCACATATGGAAGGCTTCCGGATAATCCAGACAATACAAAACCACCGTCGAACGTAAAATCCCCGCAGACAACTGCATCACTACCAGACGAACCGTAAGTGGTGTCAGAAAGTACGTTTCCGTTTAGATCGAAAGTAATCAACCAGAAGTCACTAAAGCCGTTAGTCGTGTTTGAGGTTGAGCCACACGCCCATAGAATTCCGTTACCGTCTTCATATATTGAATACAGAACGTCAGAATCAGGGCCACCATAGTTCTTCATCCACAAGGTGTCTCCCAAAGCATCAAACTTTATTAAATACCCTTGCCTGTTGTTTGAAGTGTCGATTCCCGATCCGCACTGAAGATAATTTCCATCAGCAGTAATAATCAAGCTGTGAGTCCCTCCCAGAGAAAAACTATAGTTTGGAAATTGATACTCCTTAGTAAAGGTGGTATCTCCATTTTTATCTGTATCGGTAAATGTAAAGCCTCTGAATCCCGCTTGTAGAATATTCGAAAGAAACACATAGCCGCTATCCAGATTCTGGACTACTCCTCCCGAATAATTTGATCCCGTCTGAAAAGGATAATTTCGTGAAAACTGGATTTGTTGAGAACACAAATACGTTCCGAACAAATTCAAGAATAATATGAATACAAGTTTTTTCACCTGATAATCAATAGTTTTTCACTGCCAATACATACATCATGTACGTCAATCTAAGGTACAACATTCCCTCTCCAACATTGCCGTTGCTCATCCCCCATTCCCCATCTCTTTTTCCTATCTTTAGTGAGCAAACATGTCACGCTCCACCGTCCTCGAATCCATCAACAAAATTGTTGACGCCAAACAACAGGTGCGTGAGCTGATTTCGGCTTCATGGGAAATGCGACGCTCGTATCCGAAAGATTCTCTGGAACTTTCGCTCACCGCGCGGGAAATGTCGGAGAAGATTGCATTCGAGGAAGGTGTTGCGTATTCGTACCGGAATTCCGGAACTGCATATTATCTTCTCTCGCAATACAACCAGGCGCTCATCGATCTTGAAAGAGCGCTGGACTATTTCGAATCAACGAAAGATCAATACGCGGTTGCATCCACGTTACGCAATATCGGGAATGTATATCACTCCATGGATCTGTTCGATCCGGCAATCAAGTGTTACGAACGTGCGCTTGCAATTTCCCGGAAGGAAAACGACGAACTCAGCGCTGGATATAATCTGGGCAACATAGGACACGTACTTCAGAAAATGAAGAAGTTCGCTGAAGCGCGACAAACCATGCTGCAGGCGAAAATTGTGTTGGAGAAAATTAACGACACGCTTGGACTTGCCGACCTGTACAATAATCTCGGGAATGTGTGTCTTGCATTGCACGATGTCGATGAAGGATTAAAATATCTTCAGCAGTCGCTGCTGAATTCGACGAACATTCACCACCTGCGCGGAATGGCGGAGGCGAACCGTAGTTACGGCAACTATTTTTTCGCCCGGAAAGATTATCCAAGAGCGATACGCTTTTTCGAAACTGCGCTCACGCACTCCGAAGAAATGGGAGAGCTTGCAGTGATCGTGAATTTATTGAGCGAACTCTCAGAGGCTCATGAAGTTTCCGGCGACTACAAACGCGCGTTAGAATATTTCCGTCGCTATACAGAACGCAAACGCGAACTGGATCAGTACGATCATCAAAATATGGTGCAAACCATGATGATGCATTCCGAAGTCGAGAAAGCTACTACCGAGAAGGAAACTTTTCGTCAGGAAAAAGAACAGCTGGAGAAAATGCGTCATGAGCTGGAACTTTCCAATGCAGAATTGGAACGATTGTCTATTGTTGCGCGACAGACAGAAAATTCGATTCTCATTCTTTCCGCTGATGGAACCCTCGAATGGGTAAACACCAGCTTCGAAGTTTTAAACGGACTTTCGTTAGCCGACTTCAAAAAGAAATACGGGGACACCATCTACGAAGTGAGTAACAATCCGGAGATACGTAACATCATCGCGGATTGTATCGCCGGAAAGAAAACGGTGCGTTACGAAGCTGCGAATATTCTGGAGAATGGAAAAACGGTTTGGGAAGCTTCTACGCTCACGCCGATTTTCGACGAGAAAGGAAATCTCTTCAAGCTTATCATCATCGATACGGATGTCACAGAGCGTAAAGAAGCGGAAGAACTCGTTCGCCAGAAAAATAAAGACATCACAGATAGTATTCACTATGCGCGTTACCTGCAGGAAGCTATTCTTCCTTCGCAGGATGGAATCAACGATGTGTTTGAAGAATCATTTATTTTCTTTCAGCCAAAAGATATTGTCAGTGGCGATTTCTTCTGGTACGGAAGTGCGAAAGATGTTGCACTTGTAGCTGTTGCCGATTGTACAGGTCACGGTGTTCCCGGCGCGTTCATGAGTGTTGTCGGAAATGAAATGCTGAACGTTGCGGTGAAAGATCCGTCCGTAAACAGTCCTTCTACTACACTCGATCTTGTGGATCAGAAAGTGACTGATGTTTTCACAAATCGCAAAGGAGAATCAACGGCTCACGACGGAATGGACATTGGTTTGTTCGTGTGGCATTACACGGAAGGATATGTGCAATACGCTGGCGCGAATCGTCCATTAGTTCATGTGCGCGATGGCAAGGCAACGAAAACTCCAGGTAATCCATTTGCAATCGGTGGAAACTATCCCGGCATTGTAAAAACAAAATTCACAGAGAAAATCGTGAATGTTCAGAAGGGTGATATGATTTATCTTTTCACCGATGGATATGCTGATCAGTTCGGCGGAAAGAACGGCAAGAAAATGATGTTCAAGAATTTTACGCGTTTGCTCGAACGCATTTCAGTGATGCCTGTTGCACAACAAAAATCAGAGATCGAGAGAACATTTCACGAGTGGAAAGGTGAAATGGATCAGATCGATGATGTGTGCGTTGTTGGCGTCAGAATCACGAAATAGATCGTGACTTTTTTAACCACATAGCTTCATAGAAGGATAGCCCTTTGTTTTCTAAGCGTGATGCGCCAGCGCATCCGTCATAGTTCACATAGCGACCCGATGCGCTATGTGAGCTATGTAGATTCGCTTGCGAATCCTTTTTTTAACAAGCTATCCTGCTATGAATCTATGTGGTTAATTTTTAGTGCTGAAGGATAACGCGACTCGTATTGACAGCTTCTCCTGTGGTAACGCGGATGAGATAAAGTCC
>CAYUTR010000042.1:0-19795 GCA_964447465.1 uncultured Chryseobacterium sp. | reverse complement strand
ATCTGATCGAATTCGGTGTTCTGCCCTACTCTTCTGATCTTTTTGATACCGGCATCCACGAGACGATTCGAAATCGCCAGCAATTCATACTTGCGCATCTGCAGGTACGAAGGATACACCGGGACTTCTGCATCATTGTCATAAGTGAATTTCCGCTGAATCAATCCAAGCACAGTCGACACCAGAACATTCACTGCACCAAACGCATATTCTCCACGACGCGTAGGACGAATTTTATAATTCAGAATCTTCTTCGCGAACGGAGCGAGATAAACACTGAACGCAATATCACGCGCCTGAAACTGTACCGGAAGTTCATCCACCACTTTCAGCCAAACCGGGAAGAGGTATTTATTCTCAAGATAAATCTTGATTTCATTCTGATCGCCATTAGAAAGCTTTTCCGTTGTTTCACGTCGCGCGAATAATCCTTTACGCGTCCACAGGAAAAATATATCCGCTGCAACAACACAAGGCAACCCGAGTGCACAAAGCCATGCTGCTCCATACAGGAACGGAAATCTCCACGCGCAGAGAGCCAGCAGCACCAGCAGGCCACACACGATGAAGAATCGTGTTGTAAAGAAGATGGATCTATAGAAACGTATCATGCTTTAATTGCTGCAGTTCGATTAGTTGATTTCCAATTTCCGATTAGCTGATGGCATGCGTATAATTGTCAGTCCGAGTAGTCACGAGAAACTGGTTTGCCAGAATTTCAAACGTACCGAGGGTTGATGTTAACGCGGTACTTCCACTGACTGTATTAGTTGACGAATAATCTCCCCACTCGTAAGTCCCTCCATTTCGCGTTCAGGTGTTAACATCACGCGATGCTGAAGAACAGGAATCGCAACCTCACGGATATCATCCGGCGTAATGAAATCGCGGCCACGCATTGCTGCAATAGCTTTCGACGAAGTCAGAATTGCCAATGATGCACGAGGTGATGCACCGAGGTACAATGAAGAGTTGTTACGTGTCTGTGAAACAATCTGCGCGATGTAGTGCAACAGTTGCGGCTCAACATACAAGCTGTACACTTTCTCGCGATAGCCTTTGAGCTGCTCGGCCGTCATTACTGATTTAACATTCTCAATTTGCAGAGAATTTTTCCGCGCGTGATAGTCTTCGAGAATTTTCGTCTCCTGCATCACGTTCGGATAATCGACACGGATCTTAAAGAGGAATCGATCGAGCTGCGCTTCCGGCAAACGATATGTTCCTTCCTGATCAACCGGGTTCTGCGTTGCAACAACCATGAACGGTGCATCGAGCTTGTATGTTTTACCGTCGACTGTTACCTGACGCTCTTCCATCGACTCAAACAACGCCGACTGCGTTTTCGCAGGAGCACGGTTGATTTCATCGATGAGCACGATGTTCGCGAAGATCGGTCCCTGACGATATTCGAAATCATTCGTCTTCATGTTGAAGATGCTCGTTCCGGTTACATCCGAAGGCATAAGATCGGGAGTGAACTGGAGTCGCGAGAATTTCACAGAAACTGTTCTTGCGAGCAATTTCGCTGTGAGTGTTTTCGCCACACCGGGTACGCCTTCCATCAGGACGTGACCATCAGACAGTAGTGCTGCGATCATAAGATCAACAGTCTGTTCCTGTCCCACGATCACTTTTCCGATCTCGTTACGGACCTGTTGCACGGCCTGCTGCAGATCAGTGAGGTTGATCCTGTTTTCGAAATGTGTGCTGGTTAAATCTGACATGGCATTACATTTATGATTTGTGAATTAATATTTATGATTTACTGACTCTGTATTTTTTGACTGCCTACTGCCAGACTGCACTACTGCCTACTGGCTTATCGTTTACTACGTTTATTGAAATCGCGGATTGCAGCTTCCAACGCTTTCAGGTCTTTACCCGAATGTGCTGCGTGCAATCGCATGTTATTGATCATGGTGAAAAGACTATTTACCTGCTGGTGAGGAACACCCGACAATGCCGTTACACGTTCGATGAGACGGTCATCAATTTCAATCGTCACTACATAGAATCTCGAGCGAACGGACTCAAGGAAATATGCGATTTTCTTATGGATGATGTTGGAATGATCACTCTTGCGATAATACAAAGCACCGACCTGCTCAACGAAATCCAGTGTGGAATTTCTGAATCCCTGTAATGAAGGAACAGGACGCTGTCTGCGCTTACCACCAAACAGCAAAGCAACCGTTCCAGCGATAATGAGAATATAATACGCGAGCTTCAATGCCGGTTGCGACATCACGAATCGGCGTGTATCCTGATTCACAAGACGTCCGACTTTGTAATACTTGTCAATGAACGTATTCTGATCGGGCATATAACTGAATGCACCGAAAATATATTTCGAGTTCGATGGTTTGCCCGCGTAGTAATTCGTGAATGCCTCCGGCATGCAGTGCAACAGGAATTGCCCTTCACCCAATTTTACACGAATGAAATTCGGATAACCACTGCGATCAATTCCGAGGATAGTAATGTCCGGACCTCGTAAACGGAAAAACGCATAAGAAATGTAGGAGCGATCGTAGACCGGCGCAGGTGACACAACAAGATTTGGATTCACGAGATTCATCTTGATTGAATCACTTGCGTAGAGCATCAGATCGTTCAGTGTTGTGTCCTTCTTGAATTCATAAGAGAACGGATCGCCAACTCGGAACTTCAATGTATCCGCAAGTAAACCGAAATCGCCGGCAGAAATGAATGCTGTATTCCCTTTCGATACAAAACGGCAAAGTGCAATTGCATCCTGAGCTGTTGCCTGGAAATAATCGTTTATAATAATGTAATTGTGATTGCGGACGTTTGAATCTGCATCCAACTGCTGGTAGACCGTTTGGTCAACGTACTTCAATTCGCCATGCAGCGTCGTTTCAAGGTAGCGCGTAGCGAGGTAGCAGCCGTACGGAATTTTAGAATCGGTATTGTAGCTCGCCTCCCAATTGATTCTCCGTCCCGCATGTTTCTGCGAGATATATCCGATCAGCGCCATTACACCGATCAGCAGAACAAGATATGGCCAGCTACTCTTCTTCATTTCTTCTTAAGCTCCTCCGCTTTAACATTCGCAACATACTTCTGCAGTTCTGCTTCGGCCTCACGGTAACACAATTCATTGATTGGAAATTCTCCGTACCACACATAATCGTACAACAGGCTCACGCTTCCGAATTCCTTCTGAAGCTTCGAACCACCGAGTTCATAATAATAGTCGGAATTCGTTTTGTCGATTTTCCAGTTGATCAACTGGAGGTCCGACATCTCTTTCAGTGATCGCAGGAACCACAAACGCACAGCGAAACGATAATCCTGTCGCGCTTTCGCTCTTGCAATCTCGTCGTCGTAAGTGATAGAATGAATATCTACGTCCTCCAGTGTTGCATCAATAGAGTCTGCTTCCTTACGCTTGGATTTTCCTTTGAAGAGTGAATTTCCACCTGCACCCGTTGCCTTGATAATGAAGAAGACAATCAAAGCCGCACCGATCACGATGAAAAATATCGACCACCAGTTTACACTTGGCATACTCGGTGGTTTTCCAGGATTGAAATTGATATCATCGTCGTCATCCTCGAACAAGCTACGCATAAGATCATTCAGCAAACGATCGAAGAAACCATCTTCGCTGCTCGACTTATTATCCTCGGTAATATACTTCCACTCGTCGCTGTCTGATACTTCTTTCTGAACAACCGCTGAAGGTTCGCGCAATGCAACCGGAACCGTATCGAATTGTATCCGCACAGAATCCTTCTCCGCTAAAAGCGATATCACCGGAAGGAATAACATCCATCCGAGCACAAGAAGTTTCTTTATGTTAATACGTAAGCTCAATGTGATCGTCGTCTTTATTTTTTCCGATTTGTTCCAGCATCTCTGTTGTGCCTTTTCCGTCTTTTCTTTCTTTCAGACTATAGAAGTGTAAAGAAATAGCCGCAGAGAAAACGGTAAAGATGAGTGTGCGTGCAAATTCACCCAATGATGTCATGATACTTTCCACAAGCTTCCAATCGATGTCTTTGTCTTCCATCGGATTCCAGTCGTACACGTTGATCATCATAGACAATACTTCTGCCGGAAGTGAAATCATGTAACCAAGTACCAACAGCAATCCCCACATGCAGCCAAATACCAGCCATGTGAACCACCAGTTGCCGCTGAACACTTTTGCGGAAAGGGCTATGCCCGCAAACGGATTCCTTTTTGTTTCTCCCGATAATCGAGCGTGAAATATCGAATACACGAAATACCAGAACGGAAAACGAATCAAAATGTAACCGAGATAGCCAATGATGATCAGAAATATTCCTCCCGCTGGAGAAAGTTGTGCGACTCCGAAAATCAATCCGGCTACGACAATGCTGATTACCGTTACACCCAACAGCACCACAAGCGCCGTGAGTAATGACCCGCCGAAATCTTTCAGCAATGATTTTGTAACATCATTCACATCAAATTTCCCTGGGCCTTTTTCGCGATACACTTTCATGAAGTGACTCACCACCATTGCAGTTACCAGTCCGTTGATTACCCAGCGCAACTGCGTGTAAATTGTTGCTGCAGCCACGTATGATCCGATGTGTGACCAGTCGCCACCACCATCTCCAATGATATTCACCTGGTAGAACGTGTGAATAGTGCACGTGAACAAAGCAACGGGTCCAACGAGAAACAACATCGTTTTGAAGAACACCACGAAGTTTTCCCTGATCAGCTTGCGCGTATCAGAGAACACCTTTCCAAAGGTGCGGATCTGCTCAAACTTTAATGGAAGTTCCTTTTGATTCATAATATGTATCACGCACTTTGGTGCCGCGCTCAATGCTCAGGTCACCTTCTTCAAATTTATTCGACATGTACGCGGCCCAGATTATCATGGCAAGTCCGCCCATATAACAGATCGAAAAGAAAAGATAGGATGCAATGTCAGAAGCTATTCCTGTGACTACCTGCATCACCAATGAAATCGTTGGCAATAACAACAAGAGCATTCCCATCAGCAAGCGCGACATGGTAATCGGATTAATTTCTCTCACACGTGTGAGGTATTCAAGCGCAGGCATTCTCCGTCCTTTATCGTTGACCTTGATAATCGCCAAAGCAACTGGTGAGAAAGGAGCAGTCAGAATAATCGCAATCCACATGAACACCAACGTAAGTTTCGTCTGTATCATCGATGCCTGTTCTTTCGCTTTACCACGCATGCTGAGTAAATAAGGGAAGACGATGAAGTACCACACCATGAACACGAGTGACCCATAGATGATCGTTTTGCGCACCGCGTCATGCATTTCCGTGTAACGCGTTACAAATCCTTCGAAGAAAGCTGCGAGAAAGAAAAAGGGAATCAACCCGATTGCAATTTTCAACGCTTCACGTGCACCGCGCATGAATGCTTCTCCACGCGGCCACGCACCCGGGAACCACAGTGCATTTCCGAGCGCAATTCCACCGGCACCGGCAACAATGATGCACCAGATTTCAATCACACCGTGAATCCACACGGTAAGAAACGCTTCTTCGGTAAATCCCTGCACGCTGAGAAAATAAAAGAACGCTCCGAGCATCACACCATTTCGGAACATCATCATTCCAACGCCAAGCCAATGCAGCACACCAGCCATGATGCAGAGTATCGCCACAACTGAGTTGTTGATTGCAATCTGAAAGAACATCATGAACTGATTTTCGTCTTTATAAACGCCGAGCGGATCATTGTTCTTCATGTTCTCCAGCGTCATGTCGACATAACCGTCGCCAAGAATGAGACGAATAAAACTTTCATCATTCGCTGCAGAGATGACTCCGACCCAAACAGAGACTGCAAAAATCAGAAATGCGATATACAGATTGATGTGCTGTTTGCGCATCAGGTTAGGCAATTCACGCGACCAGAAAGTAAGCAATCGCGAACGTTTCTCTTTTTTGTTTTTATAAATCTCCTGGTGAATGCGTGCTGCGAGATCGTTAAGGTATTTTTCTGTGTTCGATCCCGGATAAAATGTTCGCGCCCATGAAAGATCATCTGTGATGCGCACAAATAATTCCGCAAGCGCATCCGGGTCTTCGAAATTGCCTGCGTTGAGGAGGTTCTCAAATTCCATCCATCGCTGGTAATTCTGGCGAAGAAAGGTGATCTCTTTCATTGCTTGTGAAGATAGGAATTAGGCGGGAGTTTGGAGATGGAAGACTGGAGTAAGATCACTTTTCCGCGGGCTAAAGCCGCGCGGCGATCGTCTTTAAGATTTAGTAGAAATTGCACGGGCTTGCCGGAAAATTAAATTGTGGAACAAGCCCGTGCACATCAATCAATATAGACTCAAGATCGCCGCTCGGCTTTAGCCAGCGGAGCCAAGAATACTCCCGTCTCCCGGCTCCCGACTCCCGTCTATCAGCTATCTTTGATAACATGATCTTCACCCTCTCCTCAGCGAAAGACCGAACCACCGCCCAATGGGCCGGAGGCACAACTACGCAGCTGGCGATATTTCCGGAGGGAACGGAATACACAAAATTTAACTTTTCATTCCGGTTGAGCACGGCTACTGTGGAGGTAGAAGAATCGACATTTACGTTCATGCCCGGAGTGACGCGACACCTGATGATTCTCGAAGGTGCGCTTGATATTGACCATAAAGGTCGTTACAAAAAGCACCTCGATAAATTCGGATACGACGTGTTCGATGGAGAGTGGCCGACCACTGCGAAAGGGAAAGTCACTGACTTCAATCTCATGGTGCGAGAAAAAGCAACGGGCAAACTACAGTCGCTCGCACTTCGCGACCGCCAGGAAGAAACCATTCCGTTCCGAGCGAAAGTTGCATACAGCGGAGTATATTTACTGCAAGGATCGGTGCGCGTAATTGCAGGGTCGAATTCTACGGAAATGAAAACAGGAGATTTTTTACTGTGCGATCATGAGGGAGAAGAGCAGATCATGCATATGCAAGCGACGGCGTTTTCCGAAATAATATTAGCAACAATAGAAATTTAGTCCACTTGTCATCCTTCGACTACGCTCAGTATGACAAAGTTTCCGCAACAAAGCAAAGGCATCAGCATATCAACTAATCAGCATATCAGCTAATCATTTTTTAAGTCCAAATGTCAGATACCGCAAGAATCAACACCACCCAAAACGTCATCATCCAGTATGAGGTGGCATCTGTTGGTGAACGTGTGCTTGCGCGGCTTTTGGATCTTGCATTTTTCACGGCATATTCGCTTCTGTTTATGTTCATTCTCAATCGCATTCTGAGTGGAATGAGCTGGAAGACCCAGGCGGAAGTTGGTACACTGCTTTATATCGTTGTGCTGATTCCCGTTGTCACTTATACCGTTTGGTGCGAATCGCTTTTCAATGGAAAGACATTCGGGAAAATGGTGCTCGGATTAAAAGTGGTGAAGACAGATGGATCGCCTGCAGGATTGGGCGACTTTGCATTCCGCTGGATTACGCGCGTTCTCGAAGGAGAAATTGGAATTTTCACAGCACTTGCTGTACCGGTTGCCATCATCAGCAATCGCGGACAACGCATTGGCGATATGATTGCAGGAACAATTGTGATTCGCGTGAAAGTGAGAAGTTCAATCCGCAATACAATTCTCGCGCAGATCAATCCTTCGTACCGTGTTGTATTTCCACAGGTGGCAATACTCACCGATAAAGACATGAACATCATCCGCAACATCATGCAGCAGTCGTACAGTACTGCGAATTATGCGCTGATGGAAACGCTGGCGCACAAAGTGAAAACGGTGATGAAAGTGAATCCCGATCCGCGTCAGTTACCTGCACCGCAGTTTCTGAATATTGTGTTGGCTGATTATGCGCATTACGCTTTCGAAGGACACTAGATCCCTATGCCTGCGGCGCTTACCACATAGAATTAAAGCCTATCTATTGTTTTCTAAAGCGCGCGACAAGTCGCTCGCCACATAGTACACATAGAGACCGTACTTCCATTGACTCCTGAATTGAACAATGAACGTCCCTATGTGATCTATGTGGGGGTTTCGCTTTTCGCGAAACCACTTTAGCAAACAACGGACTTCAATATTTTCTATGTGGTAAGCGCCGCAGGCATTACGATCTTTTCATTAGAAGGCGAATCGACGCGAGATGTGAGAATAGGACAATCGGCACAATCAATCCCGGCAATAAATTATACGGCGCGTGCAGCATTGCAATGTTCGGTTGATCGAAAGCAAATTGCTGGAACGGTAACGGCAGGGAAAATATGCCGTGTATCACAACATTCATCAGCAGGATAATTCCGAGAATATTCCACGCGAGAAGGATTTTCTTGTTTCCTTTCTTGGAGAAAATCCACCACACCACTGGAAGCGCAGTGAGTCCCATGATGATGTCGAAATTTCTTCCTTCGTACGTGAGCAACTCCGGAATGGTTTTGTAAACCGCAAGCAGCGCAAGTGTAATCTCCACCGGCAACCGCACAATGTGAACCATCGTCAATGCTTTGAGATTCATTTTGTCGATGATCGCTCTGCCCTTTTTTGTGACGAAAAATAAAATCATCACGATGATCACCGGCCCCATCATCACGACAACACGCGGCGGCATTGAAGTTGTCTCCAGAAAAATCCTGTCGACGCAATGAATCCCCAGAGCAATCCCCATAAAAGCAAAAACACCATCGAGAAATTCCGCGTTGGTGTTGCTTGTGCAAATAGTATGACTGAAAGCGCTGCGGTGATTATGAACAGCGGACCGAGGTAGGACGGGAGAGTTTCCATGCTACAAAGTTAGGGAAAGATCGGAGTTGGGTGTTGGGCGACGGGAGTAAGAACTATTTTCCGTCGGCTAAAGCCGACGGCGATCGTCTCAATGATACTATAGAAAAATGCACGGGCTTGATCTGAAGTATTATTTTCAGTCAAGCCCGTGCAATTTTAATCTTTTGAAACAAGCAAAGATCGCCGTGTGCTTTAGCACGCGGAGCCGGAATTACACCCGTCTCCCAACTCCCATCTCCCAACTACTCAGAAATGACTAGTTTATCAGAAGAAATTAGTTCAGCTCCTCGCATCACCCGATACATGTAAACTCCAGACGCAAGTCCGGAAACATCCATCGAATGAACCGATGATTGATTCATCATTTCTGATTTCACAACTTTTCCATTCACGTCGAGCAACTCAATGCGAACATCAGTCATCACTGCATCGAATCCGAAATTCAAAGCGTCACCGTTCAGAGCCACAGTTGGTTTTGGAGATTCGTTCTCTGTGAATCCCATAATGCAGTTGTTGTTCGTAAATGTAATTTGTGGGCACTGCTGGCTATTGCCTACATGATTAATCACGTTCGCACCTGCCTCGTAAAACACAGCCCAATTTGCAGAGCTTCCCTGTCCGTTGAACGTGCCGCCATTTTTCACAAAGGCCTGTCCGTAAGAAGAAGGTCCAACCATCATTACACCGCCGCTGTCAACATTTACAAAACGCGTGCAGCAATACGCGCTGTCGAGAAGCACACCTCCGTTACACACATAGCCTTGCATGTAATTTGAATTGGACTGTGCCGGAATTGTAATATTGCTCACCACGATCAGATCATAACTTGTAGCTGGTGAAGTACACTGCGCAAATGCGTTTCCGCAATAAAGCGCAGCAAGAAGAATCAGAGTAGAGATTTTTTTACTCATAAGATTTTGTTTTCGGTTTTGGAATTCGTGAATCCTGACTGTCAACGTCAGGATTTCATGTGTAGAAGTTTTAGTTTGCTGTAACTAATATACGCCAATTTTGAGTTGGAGTGAGAGATTCAGTAACGAGTCTTACTCATTCAGCATGCTTAATCCGCTGTAATTGTCATTAACCAAAAAATCCCGAACCTTTCGATTCGGGATTTTCTATTTACAATGGATATCAGTTACATTTTAATCTCATCCTCATTCTTATTCAGGAAATGATATTCCAGAAAGTGATATGAAGCTACCGCTTTAACATTCACCGGGCGACCGAACTTCTTTTTCCACTTCGCGCGCTGTGAACTCCAGAAGAATCCTTTGGTAAGGAATGCTTCGAGGTACGGATGCACACAAAGTGTTACAGAAGGTTCGTTCTGTTCTTTCAGAATGTAACGCAAGTTGTTTTCGATCTGATCGACGATAAGTACGCTCGACTGAATTAAGCCGGTACCACCGCACGTCGGACATTTCTCCGCCGTATCAATGTTCATCTCCGGACGAACACGTTCGCGTGTGATCTGAATAAGGCCGAATTTGCTCGGAGGAAGAATCGTGTGTTTCGCACGATCGCCTTTCATCTCATCGCGCAGCTTGTTGTAAAGCAGTTTGCGGTTGTTCGGAGAATGTAAGTCGATAAAATCGATTACAATGATTCCGCCCATATCGCGCAAACGCAGCTGGCGTGCAACTTCTACTGCAGCTTCGAGGTTAACATCAAGCGCATTCGTTTCCTGGTCGTTGCTCGACTTGGAACGGTTTCCGCTGTTAACGTCAATTACGTGAAGTGCTTCCGTATGCTCGATGATGAGATACGCGCCGCTCTTCATTGTAATGGTTTTACCGAAGAGGCCTTTAATCTGTTTGTCAATACCGGTCGCTTCAAAAATCGGCGTCGGTCCTTTGTGCAGCTTCAGGATTTTTTCCTTGTCGGGCGCAATGGTCTGCAGCAATTCTTTCGTTTCTTCAAACATGCGCTCATCGTTAATATGGATGGCACTGAATGAAGCGTTAAGCATATCGCGCAGGATAGCAGAGGTGCGGTTCAACTCGCCGAGTACACGGAGAGGTGGTTTAGCCGTTGTGAGTTGTTCGAAACAGGTGTTCCATTTGCTCACAAGATCGTTCATGTCGGTATCGAGATCAGCAACTCCTTTTCCTTCCGCAACAGTGCGGACAATCACTCCGAAATTTTTCGGTTTGATCGATTGGATGAGTCGCTTCAATCGTTCACGTTCTTCGCTGCTCTTTATCTTTTGTGATACAGAGACTTTATCAGCGAAAGGAATCAGAACGATATACCTGCCTGCAAGAGACAATTCGGAAGTGATACGCGGACCTTTTGTTGAAATGGGTTCTTTCGCAACCTGTATCAGCACAGGTTGATCGCTCTGGAGCACATTAGAGATCTTTCCATCTTTATGGATGTCTTGCTCGAGCTTGAAGTACGCCAGGGCAGCATGTTTCTGCTTGCCTGTTACCGTCATGCGGACGTACTTATTTAATGAAAGGACCTGCGGACCGAGATCGAAATAATGCAGGAAAGCATCTTTCTCATAACCCACATCTACGAAAGCGGCATTTAGCCCCTGCATCACTTTGCGCACACGACCTAAGTAGATATCGCCTACAGCGAACTGCGAATTGGATTTCTCTCGATTGAGTTCCACCAAACGCTTGTCGCTGAGAAGGGCTATCACCACCTCAGATCCTGATGCATCAATGATCAGTTCGTTAGACACGTTTTAAGTTTTAAATGCGTGAATACGCAGCAACGCCGGACCATTACTGGACTCGGGTACTGCGCGTTTTTAAGAAATCGGCGGAAATGTTTCCACGATAACACCTTAAAGGTTTTGAAAACCTTTAAGGTGTTAATGGAAACCTATTTCTTCTTGTGACGATTCTTCCGGAGGCGTTTCTTCCTCTTGTGAGTCGCCATCTTATGGCGTTTGCGTTTTTTTCCGCTTGGCATAAATTCTGTTTTAATGCGTTAGTACTGTATTCTTTATTTCTGTTTCAGGCTTTCGAGGGCCTTGTCAATTTCGGCTTTCATTACCGGGTCATCGGTAACGGCTGAATATGCTTCAAGATGCAAAACAACGTTAGCCGTGTCGTGTTGCATGTCATAGAGCTCTGCAAGACTAAGGTGAATCGCGTAGTATTCCGGCTTCAGTTTCAGCACACGACTGAAGCGTTCAATTGCCTTATCGTATTGTTCAGAACGTACGGCAAAATCAGCAAGTGCCAATTGTACGTTGATGTGCGTTGAATCAGCGGCTTCAACTTCCTTCAGGATGGTAATACCAGCCATAGGGTCGTTGGTTCCGTCAACCATAGAAATTCCGAGTCCTGTTTTCGCATCCAGGTTCTTCGGTTCAAGCTCGAGCGCTTTTGTGAAGCAGCGAATTGCTGACTCATAAAGCGAAGGCAAATGATCTTCGTGTTCCTGGAACGAGGCAGCCGAACGATAACGTTCACCAGCTGCCATCCAATCAGTTCCCGATCCGTTGTTCTTAGCTGCTTTCTCTTCTGCATAAAACGATGCGAGAACATACTTGCCGCTACGGCCGAGATATTTCACCAGTGAATCGTAAAGCTGTCCGCGACGAACTATGTCGTTTTCATTTTTAATTGCCTGCTCAAGTGAGGCAACTGCTCCCGATTCTTCCGGACGAAGTGAATTTCTTTCTTCCTTAATCACTGCTTCAAGCGGAACACCCGGCGGCGCGACTTCAACATCTGCCTCCGCAATTTTCCTTTCAGAAGGAGTGGTATTTGCAAAACCTAAAAGAACGATAACAACTACACACGCGCCCAGTAAAATCAGTTGATTAAGACCTAAGCCGCGCATGGTATTTTTATTCACCCACCTTTACATTCTTCTTCACGCGGTCAACAAACGTCTTCGCCGGTTTAAAGGCAGGAACGTTGTGAGCCGGAATAATCACGGTTGTGTTTTTAGAAATGTTACGGCCGGTCTTCTCAGCACGACGCTTCACCACGAAACTTCCGAAACCGCGCAAGTACACGTTGTCGCCTTTAGCGAGGGAATTCTTAATTACCTTCATAAAGGTCTCTACTGAATGCTGAACCTGGATTTTTTCGATCCCTGTTTTTTCAGCAATTTCTGATACTACTTCTGCTTTAGTCATCCTGTAATTTATTTATATTCAAGGGTTTGTCTGTCCGAACTCACATTTACGAGGGTGCAAAATTACGATTTTTACCCATTCGCCCAAATTTTGACCCTACTTTTGATACGGAACTTTCAGTATGTCAATGGATTTGGTTGGGGAATTGCTGTCCTGGTACAGAAAAAATAAGCGCAGTTTGCCTTGGCGGGGGACGAAAGACCCATATAAAGTATGGCTTTCGGAGATTATCCTCCAGCAAACCAGGGTCGATCAGGGCACAGCCTATTATCACGCTTTCACCGAAAAATACCCCACCGTCCAGGCACTGGCTGCCGCGTCGGAAGATCAGGTCCTAAAAACGTGGGAAGGACTGGGCTATTACAGTCGGGCCCGCAACCTGCATTTCACCGCACGGAAAATCGCGAAAGAACTGGGCGGAAAATTTCCAACAACGCACGCCGGATTGCTTGAACTAAAAGGAGTAGGCGATTACACGGCTTCTGCGATCTCTTCTATCTGTTTTGGTGAAGTTCAGCCCGTGGTCGACGGAAACGTGTACCGTTTTCTCTCGCGTCACTTCGGCATCAAAACGCCTATTGACTCCACCAAAGGGAAAAAAGAATTCCGTGAAGTTGCGGCAGAGCTGATCACGAAAAAAGATCCTGGCACGTTTAATCAGGCGATGATGGAATTCGGAGCGCGGCAATGCAAACCTGCGAATCCCGATTGTGGTGTTTGTGTTTTTCGGATGAGCTGCGTTGCCCTGAAGAAGAAGCTGGTGACTCGACTACCAGTGAAGGAGAAAAAGACGAAAGTGACGGAGCGTTATTTTTTCTACCTCGTGATAAAGAACGGGAAGAATACTTTTATCAAACAGCGAAAGGGAAAAGGAATCTGGCAGGGGCTTTTTGAGTTTCCGGCGATGGAGACAGAAAAACGTGTTGATCCGAAGACGGCGATGAAATCCAGTGCGTGGAAGAAATTAATTGGCGGAATGAAAATCACTGCGAATGAAGTCTCAGACGAACACCGGCACATTCTCAGTCATCAGAATCTGCACATTCGGTTTGTGATTGCAGAGGTGAAAGGAACAATCAAACTAAACGGTTACAAACGGATACAGATTTCAGATCTGGATAACTACGCGTTTCCCATCGTGATTAAGAAAAACATTCCGGCTTTATACGGCACCTGAGAATTAAACCACAAAGGCGCAGAGACGCAAAGGCAACGCAAAGAAAAATGCTAAATACTCCCGTCCTACGTCTTCCGCCTGTCGTCTTTTTACTCCCGTCTCCCATCTCTTTCTTATCTTTGTACAAGAATTTATTATTTATATATCACTCACCTTAAGAACAAAAAAATATGCCAGGCATAAACAAAGTTATCCTCGTCGGTAACATCGGCAAAGATCCAGAAGTACGTTACCTCGAAGGTGGAATCGCAGTAGCGAATTTCCCTGTAGCAACCACAGAAAGTTTTCGCGACAAACTCGGAAACAAACAGGAGCAAACCGAATGGCACCAGATTGTACTTTGGAGAAAGCTCGCTGAAGTAGCTGAGAAGTATGTCAAGAAAGGACAGCAGGTTTACATCGAAGGAAAAATCCGCTCACGGAGCTGGGAAGATAAAGACGGTAACAAACGTTACACCACAGAAATTTTCGGTGATGTGTTGACGATTCTCTCAAAGATGAATCCGGATAGTAACTCTGGGGGTTATCAGAAGCCGTATCAGGCGCAGTCGCAGCAGCAGTCGCAGTCAGCTGGCAGTACGGAAACAGGAACGACACAGAAGAGTACGTATCCATCACAGCAGAATACTTTCAATCCTGCGGAGATAAACGATCCGAATCATCCTGCGATGTTGCCGCCGAGTGCGGATGACCTACCTTTTTAATTTGCCGCGGATTCGCGGATTGCGCGCATTGACTAATTTCAATTCGTGAAAATCGAAGTTGTTTACGGCGACATCACCAAAATTCCTGCAGACGCCATTGTCAACGCAGCAAACACTTCCCTTCTTGGTGGTGGTGGTGTTGATGGTGCAATTCACAGAGCAGGCGGACCTGCCATTCTTGAAGCGTGCAGAATAATTATTGCGCGGCAAGGTGGATGCAAAACAGGAGATGCGGTGATTACTCCGGCAGGAAATTTAAAAGCGAAGTTTGTGATTCACACAGTTGGACCTGTGTGGACTGGTGGTTTTAAAGACGAGTCAGGAAAGCTAGCGTCGTGTTATTTCAATGCCTTGAAACTTGCGGTAGAGAATAGGTGCAAGACAATTGCATTTCCATGTATCAGTACTGGCATTTACAAGTACCCGATTAAAAATGCAGCTAATGTTGCATTGTATTCTACGTGGGATTTTTTATCGCGGAATATTGAAATAGAGAAGGTAACATTCGTTTGTTTTGATGAACAAAGTTTAACGTGCTACAATGATCACATTGAAAATCACGAAAGGCTCCAGAAGGTTGTGGCAATATTAACGAATCACACTATTGTGAAGTACACGTACGATGTATTTGCTTCAGGTGCAATTATGGTTGATATCTGGACGATTGATGATGGATGTTACAGCGTTCAGCTGTTCGATAAGTTTATTGGGCTTTCAGACATTTCCGATTCTGGAAACGTGGCATTTGATGCGCGTGCTGATCGGTACTTCGACAGCTTCAATGAGTTTGAGAAAGAATTGATTGCCATCGTGACTACTACTTAATTTGACAAACTTCTGTCGATCAGGGAAATCAAACAATCGCACTTTCACGTCCAACCATCGAATAAGTTACCTTTCTGCCGTACCATTTCCGACTCCGCGCGATTATATCTGCATGAAAAACCTCTGCATAACCCTCGCCCTACTTTTTCTTCCATGCACGCTGCTGTTCGCACAGAAAGAAATCCGTCAAACTATTTATTTCGATTTTGGTTCTTCCGAGCTGAACAAATCAGAACTGCAAAAACTCGATAGTCTTGTCATCGCGTTAAAACCGTACAAGAATTACGAGATTGCGCTCACAGGTCATACCGATTCCATTGGTGACACAGGAGACAATTATCTGTTGAGCAACGACCGTTCAAATACAGTTCTATATTACCTCGCTAACCAAGACATTGCACAGGATAAAATGACCAGGCAAAACTATGGAGAGGATTATCCGGCGGACTTCGCTAAAACTCCGGAAGCTCGAGCGCGTAACAGACGAGTGGAAATTCTGGTTACGTTTCCCTCAAATGAGTCTTTTCTTTTAGTTGAAGTTAATCCTGCAATTGCAGAAGGTCCTGCTAAAAAACCAGGTGGAAATAACGGCGGAGAACCTCAAACGATCAAGCTTCCGCCCGGACCCAGTTCCGCCGGTGGCTATGGTTTGAATGTGATCACAAACACGAACCAAATGGAAGCGCTGGGGCTCACCACACAAACAACCGACGGCGAACCCCTCGTGTCAAATGTGATGATATGCATTACTTCCACGCCAACCGATACAAACAAATTCGCTCCGGTAACGGTTCTCGTGCCGGCATCATTCAATCCTTACTGTAAAGTTCCCGATGTTATTCTCTATGACTCAAAAGCAGATACTACAGATGAAAATCAGATCAAATGGATGCCGCTTCTGTTTCCTGATATGAAACCGGTTGTAGTTGATGGTGTGGAGTATTTCGAATGGACGATTGGTCCCGGTGCACGCGTTGGAAATTGCAAGAACGCAGATTGTCCAAAACGCAACGCAGGAGAAGTAACAATCAAACTCAAGTCCAATAAATACGAGATGGTTTCATTGTCGGCGGTTTATCCGAAGGAAAATGCATTGCTTCGCGGACATGCAATAGAAAAAAACAACTGGCAGGTCAAAACCTTCAGCAACGATTCTATTAATTCCCCTCACATCAAAGTTGTGGTGAAAGACAAAAACGGACAACTTCATACTACTGACGTGCTGTTGCGCGACATGAAGAAGAACCGGAAAGGCGAATATATCCTCAAGAAGAAAATGTTTGCAAAGAGGGAAAGTTGAGTCTGACTAATGAAATTGTAGGGTTATTAAACCTTTGATTGGTCTCGCCGTCCAACCCGCGACCACCAATTTCCTATCTTAGCAAAACCCAAATTTCCCTGCATGAAACGACTTTTTACTCTCGCTGCGTTTTCTCTTTTCACTTCTGCCCTCTTCGCACAGTCTGCTTTACCGCTTACGCCCATCATCGACTCAATCCCGATGCGCGATGGAAGAAAACTACCGTGCAATATTTATCTGCCTGCAACGTGGACGAACGGACCTGTAATTCTGATTCAGACTCCTTACAACCGCAATGCGTTCAACGCCGGAATGCCGCTTGGAATCGGACTCAATCTCAACGCAAGCAATTATGCATTCTGTGTTGTTGACTGGCGTGGATTCTGGGGAGCTGCGGCTGCCGGCTACATGGGTTCGCCAACCCGCGGTGAAGATGGATACGATTGCGTTGAATGGATTTATGCACAAACATGGTGCAACGATTCAATCGGATGCTGGGGACCATCTGCTCTCGGAAAATGTCAGTTTCAGACTGCGCACGAATATCCTCCGCATCTCACGTGTATTTGTCCGTTAGTTGCATCACCGCAGTTCGAATATGAAACATACTTTCCCGGAGGTTGTTATCGCACTGAGTATATCGAACAGCTCGATTCGCTCGGCTACGGAATGTCATACTACCTGTTGCAATATCCGGTTCACAGCCCGGTATGGACATACGTTTTTGAAAATCCGAACTGGTATCCCGACAGCATTCCCGTGCCTGCATTTATGATTGGCGGATGGTACGATCATGAACCTGATGAGATGATTGAATTCTTCAATGCAATCCGCGCGCAATCGCCGGTTGCATCTCAGCATCGCTTACTGATGGGACCGTGGTGTCACGGAGGAAACAGTACCGCGTATGTTGGTTCAGCACAACAAGGTGAGCTTTCGTATCCTAATGCCGCTGGTGATAATGATTCTCTCGCGCTGATGTTCTTCGATTATTATCTACGTAACATTCAGAACGGCTGGAACAATACACCGGTGATTCAGTACTACACGATGGGCTCGGATACATGGACATCAAGTCCGGTGTGGCCTCCATTGGGAATGACACCAATATCGTTGTTCATGCACAGCGATACGATGCTGCAGCCGTATGCGCCAACCACTTCTACCGGAAGCATTTCTTACGCATACGATCCGAATGATCCGTCACCAACGATTGGTGGACCAACATTGCATCAGGATTTAGAACAAGGTCCGTTTGATCAGACTGATTCCGTTGAATCCCGCAACGACATTCTCACGTTCACTACTGCTCCGCTTACTCAGGATGTGCTTGTGAATGGAATCATCACGGTTCATCTCGAAATTACATCCGATAAATTCGACACTGATTTCTGTGTGCGTTTGTGCGATGTATATCCGACCGGAGAATCGATGATGATTTCCGATGGAGTATATCGCATGCGTTTCCGGGATGGAATGGATGCAGTTGATACAGCCAACATGATTCCTGGTCAGCACTACTTCGTGGATATTGATTTCCGCAATACCAGTTACACATTCTTACAGGGACACAGTTTGCGCGTTGATGTAACGTCTTCGAATTATCCGCGCTACAATCGTAACATGAATACGGGACAAGACATGTATCCCGGACCCTATCAAACTGCCGGCGACACTTTACTAAATCCGCAGATTGCGAACAATACGATCTACACTAATAGTGTGTATTCATCCCGCGTCACGATTCCTTGTAATTCGTGGCCCACAAGCATAGCAGAAAACAACGCTCCGCAGTTTGAAGTGTACCCAAATCCGGCCAGCAACTATGTCGATGTAACGTCTGCGGTAAACGGAGAATGCACTTACACGATGATTGATGCGATGGGACGCATTGTTCGTGAACAGAAGTCGAACACACAGACAACACGGATTGTGCTGGATGGATTAGCAGCAGGTGTTTATGTGTTGCAGATGCAAACTGAAGCGGGTGTAAGTTCCCGCGAGATTATAGTGCAGTAAAGTTCATACCGTGGGCTGAAGCACCACGGTTATCATTCGACTTCATTTACAACACATGGCAAAAAAATGGGATCGCAAATTGCGATCCCATTTTTTTGCACATTAAAAAGTAAAATGAGAATGATAACCGGCGGTCTTTAGCCGCCGGAAAGCAATAACTTTACACTCCTGACGTTAATGCCTCCGAGTGAACTACTGCATACAAACCAAATCCCTTTCTTACCGCTACTCCGGAACCGAACAGATTCTTGACAATGTCAATATTCATGTTCTCACGGGCAGCATCTACGGCTTTCTCGGTCCGAACGGTGCAGGAAAAACAACCACGCTCAAGCTTATGCTCGGTTTACTTCGTAACCAGGTAGGCAGCATTCAGATTTTCGGAAAAGAATTTCAGGCAAACAGAATTGAAACGCTGAAGCAGATCGGTTCGCTGATCGAGACGCCATCTATTTACGGACACCTCACAGCAACCGAGAACCTCGAAGTTTTCCGTTTGATGTACGACGTTCCGAAAACGCGCATTGCTGAAGTACTACAACTCGTTGGACTTTCAGAAACCGGAAAGAAAAAAGCGAAAGCATTTTCACTCGGGATGAAACAGCGTTTGAGCATTGCAATCGCGTTGCTTCATCATCCGAAACTTCTGGTACTTGATGAACCAACGAACGGACTCGATCCGAACGGAATTCTTGAAATGCGCGAATTGTTGCAGCGCTTGAATCGCGAAGAACAGATTACGATTATTGTTTCGAGTCATTTGCTAGCTGAGATTGAAAAACTCGTGACGCATGTTGGTATTATCAGCAGAGGCAAAATGGCTTTTGAAGGAACACTTGCTGATCTGATGAAAATGCAGGAATCATCTTCCGTTCTGGAATTCGGAACGAGTAATA
>CAYUTR010000041.1:0-20091 GCA_964447465.1 uncultured Chryseobacterium sp. | reverse complement strand
CTGATCTGAGGTATTCGGCGCTTTTCTTAGTCCGAAAGATTGCTTGCCCCAGTTCCGATCTCCATGTCTGCTTAATTCGCCCAATTAATCACATTAAGATTGTCAATGCCATCATTTAACCCATAAGTGCAGGCTTTTTTTAGATAACTTGCGGCACCTAATTAACAATTGAAAACCTAACTCATGAAAAGAAAATTTTACTCAGTATTAGCGTTGTTGTCCCTATCAGCCGGTGCGCTGTTCGGACAAACCTCAACGTTCAATTTCACTGGCAGTATGCAAACGTTTACTGTTCCTTGTGGAGTTGACACAGTATTTATCCAGACCTGGGGCGCTGAAGGCGGCGCAGGTGCAACCGGAGGCATCGGTGCTTCCGGTGGAGCAGGTGGTCTTGGCGGATATGCTGAAGGCTGGTTGCTTGTAACACCTGGTCAGACACTCAATATTTTTGTGGGTGGACAAGGTGCAACTCCTTCAGCTGGATTCAATGGTGGCGCCGACGGTGGCAACCAGAACTCTGGCGGTGGCGGTGGATCATCAGATGTACGTGCTACTGGTATAGCTGAGTCGGATCGCGTAATCACTGCCGGCGGTGGCGGTGGTGGCGGCCGTGCGGGATGTGAATCAACCAATACAATCAACGGTGGTTCAGGTGGAGCTGGCGGCGGTGGCAACGGTGCTAACGGAATTGATGCTCCAACCAGCGGCGGTGACGCAGGTGGTGGACAAGGCGGTTTCTCTTCTGGAGCTGGCGGTGCGGCAGGAATCGGCTGTGGCGGATTCCTCGGACAACCAGGATTTGCCGGCACCGGTGGTGCTGGTGGAATCGGTGGTGCTGGTCAGTCGTGCTGCTGCTTCGGTAGCGGTAGCATCCCAGGTGGCGGCGGCGGCGGCTTTATTGGCGGCGGCGGCGGCGGCGGTGGTTCTGCAGGAACTACAGGTTGCTCTGGAAACGACAAAGGTGCTGGCGGCGGTGGCGGTTCAGGAACATCTGACGTTAGCGGAGTACTTAACGGTGTAACGAACAACGGAATCTGGCTGGGGAACGGTCAGGTTACTATTTCATGGAATGTTCCGGTACCAGGAGTTCTTCCTATTTCCGGAGCAGTATCGATCTGCGAATTCACAAGCACTACTCTTACATGTGCTACTAGTGGCTACGCTACGGATTACACATGGGCAGTGCAGTCAGGTTTGACTTTGAACAGTGGTCAGGGCACAAACTCTATCAACGTTTCAGGAACTCCTGGAATTTATACGGTTACGGTAGTTGGAAACAACACACCATGTTTACTTACTGGTCCAGTTTCAACGTTCACACTTACAGTAAACGCTAATCCGGTTGTTACAGTTTCTTCAACTTCTCCTATCTGTATGGGTGATTCTGATACGCTGACTGCTTCAGGTGCTAACCTTTACGCATGGTCATCAGGTGGAACTAGTGCTACGGAAATTGTATCGCCTACGGGTAACACAACTTATACTGTAGTTGGTACTGATGGTAATTTTTGCATGGACACTACAACAGTAGCTGTGGTTGTGAATCCACTTCCAGTACTTACAGTTTCTAACGACACAACAATTTGTAATGGCGGTTCTGCAACTCTGATGGTGAGCGGTGCTACATCATATCTATGGCTGTCAAGCGGTGGAACAGGTTCAACTGAAGTTGTATCACCTACTGACACTACTACGTACACTGTTATCGGTACTGACATAAACGGGTGCTCTTCAGTTGAAGATATTGAAGTAACAGTTGCTCAGCTTCCTATCCTGACTACGTCAAATGACACAACAGTTTGCGCTGGTTCATTAGTTGTAATGTCTGTTTCAGGTGCTGCTACTTACTCATGGTCAAGCGGTGGAACAGGTTCAATTGAAACTGTTAGCCCTACTACAGCTACAACTTACACTGTAACCGGAACTTCAGCTCAAGGATGTACTTCTATGGCTACAATTACTGTTTCGACGAATGCTTTGCCTAGCGTAACGTACTCTATTCCTGCGGGAACACATTGCGTTGCTGATGGAAACTTCGTACTTACAGGTGGAAGTCCCGCAGGTGGAACTTACTCTGGAACTGCGGTGACTGCTGGTATTTTCAATCCTGCTACAGCGGGCGTTGGAACTCACGTAATTATTTACGCGTATACAGATTCAAGCGGTTGCAGCGCTTCCTCAATGGACACTATGACTGTAAGCTCTTGCGTAGGAATCAACGAATCAAATAATGTTTACGGTGTAACAGTTATGCCGAATCCAGCTGTTGAGAACCTTCACGTACAGTGGGATGCAAACGCGGCTACAGTTAGAACACTTGAAGTGTATGACAATGCTGGTCGTTTGGTAATGACTTCAGTTGTTAACGGTGGAAATACAGCAGACATCAATGTTTCTGCACTTCCTGTCGGAAACTACACGCTGTCAGTAATCACAAGCGATTCAAAAGGAACTTACCAGTTTATCAAACAGTAAGGACTTTCGATTGAAATTTAAAGAGGCTGATCATTCACGATCAGCCTCTTTTTTTTCCTTGTACTCGTAGTTGATGTTGATCACGCGTGGTTCTTTCTCATCGGTGACATCTGTTACATCGGCTACATCGCTGACATTAGTTACATCGGTGAGTTTTGCAATCTGCTCTGGTGTAAGCAACGCCTTTTCTTCTTCTGTGAGATTACTATCCAACGATTCAATCTCTTGCTCTTCTTCGTCTGCCCAAAAATTAACGGGCTGTGGACCTTGCTTTCGCAGAACAAAAGCAAAAATGATCCCCGACAATGCTCCGTACAAATGTCCTTCCCATGAAACAGTCGGATCAAAAGGAAATATTCCCCACACCATACTTCCGTAAAGGAAAATCAAAAGAAACGAAAGCATAGTCAATCGTGGAATCTTCCTGAAGAATCCGCTGAAGAAAAGAAAGAACGCGAGTCCATACACTACTCCACTTGCGCCGAGATGAAAAGAATCGCGCGCGAAAAACCACAAGAGAGTTCCGTTGCAGAAATACACCAGCCAGAAAACTTTCCCGGCAATTTCTTTGTAGTTCGACCACAACAGAAATCCCAGAATAAGCAACGGAACCGTGTTCCCTATCAGGTGACCAAAGTCGGCATGCAATAGTGGACAAGTAAAAATGCCCATCAGTCCGTGCACTGTTCGTGGATACAGTGAATAATCGGCCCACGATGTTTCCAGGAATCCTTGTGCAAGCTGAATGAGCCACAAAATCACAACGAAAGTGAACGGAAAAAGTCCGCGGAATAAAATGAGATGTCGGCTTGCTTTTGCCATGCTCGGTAATGACAAAGGTAATGCCACCACCGTCTACATGCCGCATTGTCACAAACAGCGCTAATACCAAGGCAAAATGACTGCTTTTTCACAGAATGAAGGCGTATATTTGAGTTCATGCCAACCAGGTTAGTCACCGCTGTAGCATTTTTATTACTCACGGTATTCTTCTTTAACGTGTGTGCATTTGGCGTTTTACTTTCTGCTGAACTTTATCTCCACCAGCAGGAACAAAAAGACAAAATCAAAAACAAGAAACACAAGGAAATTGTTGAGTTGCGCATCAGCCGTGAATTAGTGGAAGAAAAAAACGCAGAATTCCAATGGGTAAAAAACTGGGAATTCCGCTGGCATGGCGAGATGTACGATATTGAAGATTCGCATCTGGAGGGAGACGAATATGTTTTTGAAGTCAAGCATGACTCGCAAGAAGATATGCTCCGCAAAAAAATAGAACGTCACGCACAGGACGAAACCAACAAGCGGAATTCGCAATCGAAGAAAAATCTTAAGTGCGGTTCTGAATTTTTTGAGCACAGAGAATTGGTAATTGACAATAACCTGCAAACAGTTTTACTATCAAGTTCGCCTCCAACATCTTTGGCTGCAGCTCATCGTGTGATTCATGATCCACCACCCTGGTTGGTTTAATACAATTGTTCGTTCTGCGAATTGCGGAATGTGACAGCTACGCGCAAGCATAGTTTATAATCCATATTGTATTCATACCAAATAACAGCACATGAAAAAAATGCTGATAGCATGGCTCATACCGTTGTGCTTTTGCGGAATTGCAAGTGCACAAATCGTAACGGTCATAGATTACACAACCCGGCAAACCATTCCCGGTGTAATAATATACAGTACCGGTTCTGATGCAGCAGTGGTAACTGATGCTAAAGGTCATGCAGATGTCAGCACGCTAAAAGGTGCCGACAGTTTACGCTTCCGGCAGTTTGGCTACAAAGAAGCAGTCGTTGCTTATTCTACATTCACCAATGCAGACGTAACCATAGAAATGCACGGTTCCGACCTCAGCATGAAAGAAGTCGTGATATCAGCCAACCGTTGGGAAACGGACCAGATGGAAACGCCATACCGCATCGAGAAAATCAACCTGCGTGAAGCGCAATTCCAGAGTCCTCAGACCACTGCAGATTTGTTGGGATCAGGCGGAAGCGTTTACATTCAGAAAAGTCAGCTTGGTGGTGGATCTCCGATGATTCGTGGTTTCGCAACAAACCGCATCATGATTGTGGTAGACGGTGTGCGAATGAACAATGCAATTTTCCGCACAGGAAATCTGCAGAATGTTATTTCACTCGATGCCGGAGGTTTTGAAAGTGCAGAAATTCTATTTGGACCCGGCGCTGTGATGTATGGCAGTGATGCAATTGGCGGTGTAATGGATTTTCATACACTTCAACCGAAGTTCTCTGCCGGACTTAAACCAACGTTTACTGCTAATGCATTCGCCCGTTACTCCACAGCTAACAAAGAGAAAAGCGGACATCTCGATTTCAACATCGGATTGAAGAAGTTGGCATTCACAACGAGCTTCACTTATTCTGCTTACGATGATCTTCGTGCAGGAACTAATGGGGAATCGTATTACCTACGACCATATTATCAACAGACGTTTGATGGTGTTGATTCCATGGTCTTGAATGGCGATCCTTCACTGCAGGTGCAGAGTGGCTACAGCCAGATAAACGGAATGCAGAAGATCCGTTTCAAACCGAATGAAGCATGGGAATTTGAGTACGGGTTCCACTACTCTGCTACTTCCGATGTACCGCGCTACGATCGCTTGTGGTTGGACGCGAATAACGATAGTGTATTTGATAACGCGGTGTGGTACTACGGTCCGCAAACATGGATGATGAACCGTCTCGGAATTACGCATACAAAATCAACCGCGATGTTCGATCATTTCCGCCTTGTTGCTGCACACCAGTTGTACGAGGAAAGCCGTCACGACCGAAGATTCGGAAGCAAGAAGCTGCGTCACATGACGGAAGGCGTAGGAATTGTTTCTGCAAACCTCGACTTCGATAAAAAAATCGGAGAGAAGACCGTTGTGTATTACGGAACCGAGTTTGTGTACAACACCGTAACATCCGAAGCGTATCGTGAACACATTGAAACCGGTGTAATCGATCCACCGATCAACACAAGATATCCGAACGGATCAACATGGATGTCGGTAGGTGCTTACTTGAGTGTGAAACACAAAGTGTCGGATAAGTTCCTTGTGAACACAGGTATCCGTTATAGTCATTACGTAATTGAAGCGAAGTTCGACACAACACTGTTCCCCTATCCGTACACTACTGCAAGTCTTAACAAAGGTGCAGTAAATGGAAGCCTCGGATTTGTTTACAGTCCGGCTAAAAATTGGACAGTGTATGTAAACGGTTCCACTGGATTCCGCGCGCCGAATATTGATGACATCGGAAAAGTGTTTGAATCGGAACAAGGATCAATCGTGGTACCTAATGCTGATCTGAAACCGGAATATGCGTACAGCGGAGAAATCGGAACTTCTGTCGTGTTCGGAAACTTCATGAAGATTGATGTCTCAGGTTACTGCACTTATCTCGATAATGCACTTGCACGGCGCAACTTCCAGGTCGACGGACAAGACAGCATTCTTTACGATGGTGTTATGAGTCAGGTGCAGGCCATTCAGAACGTTTCCAAAGCTTACGTGTATGGTGTACAGGCCGAAGTCAATTTCTATTTCGGATACGGAATCGGAATGCGCAACAACTTCAATTACATGCGCGGCGAGGAACAAAGTCCGGACAGCCTGATTTATTATCCGCTGTCGCACGCAACACCGGTCTACGGAAGTTCGCATCTCACGTACGAACGCAAAAAAGTAAAACTTGACTTTTACGTTCTGTACAATGGAAAAATGGACTACGCCGATTTCGCACTTTCAGAAAGAACAGACAACGGTTCTTACGTGAAAGATGCAAATGGTTTGCCGTACACTCCATCATGGTACACGCTGAATTTCAAAGCCGCTTATTACATCAACAAGAACTTTGCGGTGAATGCAGGTGTTGAGAACATAACCGATAAGTTATATCGCCCATACGGTTGCGGAATTTCTGCACCCGGACGCAACTTTGTGATGGCGCTGCATATGCGTTTCTGATTAAAGAGGTATGGAACATCGTCCATGCCTCTTTTAATTGATGTTATCGTGAATCGTCCATAACATTCCGTTAATACAGTTGGCAGTACTTTGTAAAAACAAAATACAATGCAAACAGTAATGGAATCAGGCGGAGAGCTTGCACAGATTTTCCTGAAAGACGGAAAATATTTATTCGGAATTTTATTAAACGATCTCGATTGTCCCGAGAGTTTTGATCAGGAAGTGCGCTATGTTAAAACAGCAAACTTCAGCAACTGGTTGGAAACGTCGGATGATTCACTCGTTGAAGTCGTAGATCCGGAGCACATCGACGGAATAGATTTGTTCCTTAAATAGCTGGAGGCTTTTGCTGCACTGAATGTCGAAGGCTTGCTCGAGTGTTTGATTTTCAACTACAAAGTCGCCAAGGCGCTAAGGCAACGCAAAGAAATATTACGTATAAATCTTTAAGAGATAAACTCAAACCTATCTCATAAGATCCGCTAACTACACTTTGTAACTATCGTAAACATCCTTGCGAAGCGAATAGAAAACAACGGACATAAAAATCCGCGTTCCTTTTTTACGTTAGACCTCGTCGCTTCTTCACCGACTCCCACGCATCCTGCACCTTCTGGAATCTTTCCTTCGCAGCTCTCTGCGCTTCTTCACCGAGATCGGCAACTTTGTCCGGGTGAAATTTCACCGCCATCTTGCGATACGCTTTTTTCACTTCTTCATCGCTGGCATCCGGTGCAACTTCGAGGATGATGTAATCTCCATCCACATCGCGGTAAAACATTGCCTTTACCGATTCGTAATCAGCGTTACTCACGCCCATGTAATCGGCAATGGATTTAATGATCACGACTTCACGCGGATGTACATCACCATCGGCTGCAGAAATTCCAAAAAGATATTGCAGTAGCTGGATGCGTTGCGCTTCGGGCATGTATTGTCTGATCTGCAGACACACATCACGCAAAGGAATTTCCTTCGCCAATAATTCCTTCAGTACCGGAAGCAATCGTGCAGTTGTAGCTTCACCGAAATTGTTGACAAGAAATTTGCGGACGTAATCAAGTTCGGATCGCAAAACTTTTCCATCGCCTTTCATTACGGCGGCAGTAAGCACCAATAAGCTTGCGGCAAAATCACCTTGTGCTGTTCGCGGATTGTATCCCATTCCGGGACCACCTTGTCCGCCCGTTCCGGGTTGCATTCCGGTGGAACCCATTTCGTCGAACATCGCTCCCACGACGAGCCCAATCATCGCACCGATCGGACCACCAAAAGCCCAACCGAGTCCACCACCAATCCACTTCGCAAATTTCGCCATGTCAGAAAATTACTTGGCCTTCCCTTTCGGCTTTTTTGGTTCAACCTTCGGAGCAACAGGAACTACTACTTCATCCTGCTGGATTCCTCCATAGAACAAACGTGTTGTAGTCAGTTGTCCGTCTTCGTTGTAGAAATACCAGCGCGACCATTCCTGATCAAGAATCCAGGATTCGTGACGCTTCAGGTTTCCATTCGGGTAGTAGTATTTGCATTCTCCGTCGATCTGACCGAAGTAATACGTTTCTACCGATTTGGTTTTTCCGTCGCGATAGTTCGTCTTCTGAACGCCATCACGTTCTCCGTAATTGAAGTTCTCGTCTTCAGCAACAGTTCCGTCAGAGAAATATTCTACCCAGTGACCGTTGATTTCACCATTCACAATTTCACCTCTGATTGATCCTTTTCCGTTAGCGAAATAAGCTTCAACCGTTCCTGTGCCATCTTCAATTTCCTTCATCGGAAGAATTGTTCCGTCGGTTCCTTCGTAAGAATATCCTTTTAGACGACCTTCTGCATAGTAGCGCACCCACACGAGCTTGCCATCTTCAGAATACACTTTTGATTCTCCATCAATCTCTCCATCTACGAATGTGATTGTACGCTGCAACTGTCCGTTGTCGTGGTAGTATTTCTGCTCTCCATCCAGTTCTCCGTCGACGTAGTTTTCCTCGGATCGTTTCTGTCCGTTCTCCCAGTAAGCAACAGTCGCTCCCTGAACATCACCTTCGTGCATGTTTACGTCACTGTACATCTGGTTTGCCCACTCATAGTAGACTTTGCGTGAGCCTTCAAGATTACCCATCTGGTATGTTCCTTCCCAGGTAACTCTTCCGTCCCAACCATATTTCGTGTAAGCTCCATCGCGATATCCGCGAGAGAATTTACCGGAATGCCAGGCCTGTTTGCCTCCGTTGTAAGTAGGATTGAATTCTGCAGTTCCGTTCGGCGCCTTCATTTCGTATTCTACTTTTCCGGTCGAATCATACAGCGTGCGCAACACACCAATACCATTCTTGACTTTTATTTCCTCGCGACGAACTCCACGCGCGTTGGAAAATTCCTGCGTGCCGTACTCATTGTCGTTCAGGTAATACGTGTGTGAAGTTTCAATGCCACGCATATTGTATTCAAACCAGTCGCCCTGTTTAGACTCGTACTGCACCCATCCTTCTGATTCAATTTCACCATTGATGTGCCAGCTCTTACGATAACCGTGTTCGAATCCAAGGAAATATTCGGTCTCCAATGCAACTTTACCGTTCGGATGATAAATTTTGAATGAACCGTCCAGGTATCCGCTTCTGAAATTCACCGTGGAGTATTTCCATCCGTTCTCGTCGTAGTACGTCCACTCACCGCTCTTCTCGCTCTTGTAGTAATCGCCACGCCCTGCTTCTGCGCCATTCGGGTAGTACTCCGTAACGTTGGTTTCTCCCTTGCCGATAGTAAATTGTCCAAACACATTTCCTTTGGAGTTGTACCACGTGTCTTTTGTGAGGATATCACTCTTGTACACTTTCTCGTTGACAACTGTTCCGTTCTCATCGTATTCCTTCACAGTGCCGTTCGCTTTACCGGCTTTGTATGTTGCTTCTGTCGCGATTTTTCCGCTCTCGAAATATTCCTTCCACACACCTTCACGTTTACCCGCAGTCTTGTAGATTCCTTCACGTAATACTTTGCCGTTGCGGTGATATACTTTCCACTCACCTACTTCAAGGTCATTCTTGTAGTTTCCTTCAGCAAGCAATTTCCCATCGTAATAGTATTCTTTTGAAACACCATTCTTCTTGTCCAATGTTGAAGTAAACTCTGCAGATAATTGTCCGTTGCGGTAGTACGTTTTCACCGGGCCATTTAGCTTACCATTGAGATAAGTAACAACAAAACGCTCCTTGTCGTTAGAATAGTACAGTGTACACGGCCCATTCAGCAATCCGTTTTTGAAAGATCCTGTAATATCTTTTGCTCCGCTGAATTTATATCCTTCATAATCGCCTTCCAGTTTATCGAGCTTGTACTGGTACGACGAACGTTTCTCTCCATTGCTCCACCAGAATTCCGATGAGCCGTCTTTTAGACCATTTTTGTAATTGGTCTGCTCTTTCATTTTACCATTCTCAAAATAATACGTCCACGTGCCGTCCACTTTTCCGGCAGTAGAATATGTTCCTTTTCCGAGCAGGATTCCTGAACGCGCATAGAAATATGTCCACTCTCCGTACGGTTTTTTCGTAACCGCATTCGTGTGGCCGATTCCCATTACCATCTGGTTATCGTAGAAAATAATGTCCTCATTTTCTTTCTCCGTAAGCAGTTCCAATGCCGGATGTGTGCTGTGATCGTTATTATATTCTACCACCCATGTTCCGAATGCTTTTATTTTTTTCTTGTTCTTCTTCCATCCCTTTTGAATTTTCGGATCAGAAATAGAACTCAATGTCCAGTAGTTGTACGCGATGAAATGTCCTTTAGCCTGAAGCTCGATGAAGAATGGAATGTACGTGTCCATCCACCAGTTCTTCGTTCCGCTTTTGTACGACATTGTTTCAAACATCATCTGGCGCACTTTTACGAAGTCGTAATTGATACCCGTATTATTCTTGTAGCTTGGCTTCAGTGCTGAACCATCCTTAATGAGCTGCAGGAGATCGTCGAAACACTCATCACCTGTTTCGTCAGGATCCAATCGCGTTTCCGGATCCCAATCGTAATTATTCTTGTACATGTCTTCCACCGTCACAACCGTTTTGCTTTGACGTTCATTGTCGGTGGAAAGAATGAGATAATACTCGAAGGAGAGAAGCGCAGGAATCGCTCGTCCCTGATCTGCTTCACACTTGCCAAGGTAAAAGTGGCTCATCGCGTGAAACTGGTTGATCTTGATAGCCGTCTGGAAACAGGTTTCGGCTTCCTTGAATTTTTTCTGTTCGTAGTACGCGAGTCCTTTGTTGTATTGGAGAGAATAGGAATACGGATACTTCGCAATACCTTCATCCAGCGTTGCGATCGACTGGTCGTACTTTTTCATTTCCTTCAGCGACATTCCCGCGAGGTTGTAGAAGTCAGGACGCATTTCCGATTCCAACGCAATACCTTGCTTCGCACTCAGCCAGCAAAGACTGTCTTCTTTGTCTTCGTGATATGCATAACAAAGATTGAGCAGCGATACGGTGTAGTTCGTATCGTTCCGGCTAACCTTCTTGAATAGATTGGCTGCCTTGGTGTATTTGCCGATGGCGTAGTAAATGCTGCCTTCGAAAATAACGCTCGCAGAATTAACGAGTTCAACATCCTGTTGCGCCGATGTTTTGCCAACACATGCGAAAGTGAAAATTGCTACGATGAGCAGCCTGAGGAAATGCTTCATAAATGAGGTTAGATTGGAACTCAAATTTAATAAACGATTTGTGTTTTTGGCGTATATACAGCTTTATTCTGCACAACTTTTCCGGAGTTGTCGACGGTATGAAGATAACCCATGCAAACTTTGTAAAAGTTCCGTTAGTTACACCGATTCTACCGTTGGTTACACTTAAAAAAAGCTTATAACGCCGAAATACTGAACCTGATTTCCTCTATGGCATTCCGTCTCACGATTGAATAATTCCCCTGATCAGAATATTCTACGTATTCGTAGAGTGCAAGTGCCTTCACATAACGGTCTTTTGCTTCTCCTGCTTCCGAATTGAGCAATATATCTGCTTCTGCTCGAACTCCCTGAGCGAAAATTTCGATCTGAGCAGCAGTGAAACCGTCATCGAGCAGTTTTCTGATCAACTGAGATGGCATGAGGTGACGGATCATCTGTGCATCTTCATTGAAGAAGGTGGAATACGAATCGCGGATGGCTTTCAGTGCTTCATCACGACGCGATTCTGCATTCAACTGCAACGCGCGTCCAACCACTTTGGCGAATTCATCAATCATCCTCTGTATGTAATCTCTTCGCAACATCGTCTACAAGTGTGTTGGTGATTTCGGTGGCGCCGCGTTTTTCATTCCGAATGCATAATTGATTCCGACTGAGATGCGCAATCCATCGTGGATGACTGGATATTGTTGATTGCCTTTGATAAAATTCCATCCGGCGTAGAGGTAAACTGCGCTCACGATGTTAAAGCCTCCTTCAATACCGATCACACCCGTCGCATTATTGTCCTGCATATAGTATCCGTAACTCACGCGCGCACCAATCAGAATGCAGGAAACTTCAACTGCGAGTTTCGGGGCAAGAATCATGGAACTATCCCCGAATCCGGCGTCGAGACCAAATGTAAATGCTGCAGCTGCTGACGTAACACCTTTCCCGAACACATCGAAATGTCTCAATCGGTTCATTCGGCCAATTCCGATTTCTCCCCACCCTAAAACATCCTGCTTATTGTAGCCTGCACGCAAAACCCATCCACGTTGTGTTTTGGTTGTATCGCCAGCACGGTCTTTTACAATTCCAACAGGAATATCTTTTGCTGATGCGCTAAGTGCAAAGAGAAGAAAAAAAGAAAGTGTGCAGAGTGCGCGCATGTAGGAGTAATTGGATTACCATTTTCCTCCGCCACCACCGCCACCGAATCCACCACCGCCGAATCCGCCGAAACTGCTTCCACCTCCACCGAATGAGCTTCCACCGCCCCATGAGCCGCCGCCAAATCCACCACCGTAGAATCCACCGCGACCGATTGTTCCACCGCCTCCACCACCCCGCATCTTAAACATGAAGATGATAATGATGATGATGAGCGGAAACAGCCACGACCAGTTTATACCGCCGCCTTTGTGTGACTTCGAATATTCCGGTGCCGTGATTTCGCCTTTTGCAAACTGCATCACTTTAGTGACTGCAGCATCGACTCCGGCGTACATATTCCCATTCTTAAATGCGGGAATCATTTCATTGTCTACAATTTCTGTAGCCGTGATATCAGTGATCGCGCCTTCAAGGCCATAACCAACTGCGATGTACGCATCACGTTGACCATCGCCACCAGTGGGCTTGACAAGTACAACAACTCCATTATCGAATTTGCCTTGTCCAACTCCCCACTTGTGACCGATCTCCGTTGCATATGCATTTGCATCGTAGCCACCGAGATCATCAACTATCACAACCAGAATCTGATTGCTGGTTTCGATTTCGAAGTTTACCAGTTTCTGTTCAAGCGCAGCCTGTTCAGATGCACTGAAGAAATCCGGGAACTCTTGTGAGAGATTATTTACAAGACGCGGTGGAGATGGTTTCTCCGGTACACGTGGTTGCGCGGAAAGTATATTCGCCGAGAGGAAAATTCCCAATGCAGCTAAAATGTAGCGTAGCTGTCTCATTGGAAACTGATATCGTTCGTTAACTCGTCTTTATCGTCGGTCGCAACCGGATAATATTTTTTCAGCTGATCGCCGGTACGCGTAATCACATCGACTAGACCTTCTGTAAATTTTCCTGCACGGAAATTTTCCTCGAGCTGGTGCGAAATTTCATTCCAGAATTCCTGGTGAACTTTATCGTGGATGCCTTTGTCTCCGTAAATCGAGAACACACGCGATTCCACTGCGAGATAGATCAGAATTCCATTGCGATCGGCGGTTTCGTGCATTTTCAGCTTGCCGAACCACTTCTCAGCTTCCTTCAGCACATCGCCGTTACATTTTTTCTCAATGTGAACACGGATTTCTCCCGAAGTCTTTGCTTCAGCCGCAGCAATTGCCACACCGATAGCGTTGACCTGTACTTCAGAGAAAAAATCTTTTGCAGCGCTCATGCTTACTTCTCGAAAAGTTCTTTCACGTCGGGGGCTGTTTCTGCTCCCGCGTCCGACTCAAAGTAACCTTTCTTGTCGAAGCCGAACAATCCTGCCCATATGTTGCGTGGGAAACGACGCACAGAAATATTGTATTCCTTAACCGATTCGTTGAAACGCATACGCGCAGTTGCAATACGGTTTTCTGTTCCTTCGAGGTCGACCTGCAGGTTTTTGAAACTTGCATTCGTCTGAAGGTTAGGATAAGCCTCGGCAACTACCAATAATCGCGCGAGTGCAGAGGAAACCTGCTGTTGTGCCTGGTTGTATTTTTCAATATTCTCCGGTGTAAGCTCATCGACGTTCATCGTCACCTTAGTTGCACTTGCACGTGCGTTGATCACCGCTTCGAGTGTTCCTTTTTCGAAATCAGCTTCTGCCTGTACAGCAGCAACGATGTTCGGAATAAGATCGGAACGGCGCTGATACTGATTTTCAACTTCACTCCATGCGCCGCCAACGCCCTCTTCCATCGTTACAAGCTTGTTGTAAGAAGAACATCCGTTCATTCCCGCAATTGCGAAGAAAAGAAGAAGGACTGCGATGATGATTGTACTGCGTTTCATATTGGGTTTGGGTGTTTTAGGTATAGTCGTTTAAAGGTAAGTTTTATTTTAGCTGGAGAGTGGAAAGAACTTTAGATTCCGTGGGGTAAACCCCACGGTTATCGCTTCGTTGAACTAGTGAAGAAATACATGGGCTTCGTCCGTGAACCCCGTTCAAAATTGCGAAGCTATTTTGCATCATCTATTAAAAGTAGGAAGCGATAACCGTGGGCTTCAGCCCACGGATAAAGCGTACTTACTTGATCAATTCCACGCTTCTCTTTATAAACTTCGTCAACTCCTCGCCTTTCAGCAATCCCTGAGCAAGCAAGGCCAGATCTGCCGACTGCTTAATGAGCTGTTTCTTCGCGTCCGCATCTTTCTCAGCAACGATTTTCGTCACGAGCGGGTGATTTGTGTTCACCACGAGATTGTGCATCTCTGGCATATTGCCAAACATGTTCATTCCGCCTCCACCGAGTGCACTCATGTCTTTCATGCGACGCATAAACTCAGGACGGGTAACAAGCATGGGTGCATCCGTCTCGCTGAGAGATTCGAACATCACGTTGAATTGTTCTTTCGGAAGTTGTTCTTCCACGAATGGACGCAATGCATCTTTCTCTTCGTCGGAAAGCTTCGACGGCATTGCATCTTCTTTGTTGATGAGTTTATCAACTGTATCTGCATCGACACGCACGAAAGAAGAATTCTCCAGCTTGCTCTCGAGGAAGTTGATGAAGTGCGGATCGATCATGCTGTCCATCACAACCACTTCGTATCCGCGGTCTTTCGCCGACTGGATGTACGTGTGCTGAACATTTACATCTGTCGTGTAGAGATAAACCAGCTTCTCGTCTTTGTTCTTCTGCAGAGGCTTGATCTTCGCTTCGAATTCTTCGAGCGTGAACATTTTGCCATCGGTGTTTCTTAGAAGAGCAAACTTCTTCGCTTTCTCCCAGAACTTGTCGTCGCTGAGCATTCCGTACTGAATGAAGATGCGGATGTCTTCGTACTTCTTCTCAAAATCTTCACGGTCTTTCTTGAAGAGTTCTTCAAGCTTGTCGGCAACTTTCTTGGTTACGTGAGATGAAATCTTCTTCACGTTGCCATCGCTCTGCAAATACGAACGCGATACGTTCAGCGGAATGTCCGGAGAATCGATCACACCCCGCAAGAGTGTCAGGAAATCAGGGACGATCTGTTCAACAGAATCCGTTACGAAAACCTGGTTGCTGTAGAGCTGAATTTTATCTTTCTGCATCTCGAAGCTCTTCTTGATCTTCGGGAAGTAGAGAACACCAGTGAGGTTGAACGGATAATCCACGTTCAGGTGAATCCAGAACAACGGATCTTCGAAATTCATCGGATACAATTCACGATAGAATTTCTTGTAGTCTTCGTCGGTGAGATCAGCCGGTTTTTTTGTCCACGCCGGAGAAGGATTGTTAATCTGATCAGGCTTGCTGATTTCAGTTTCAACACCTGCTTCGTCTTTTACTTTTTCTTTCTTCTCTCCGAAGAATATCGGAACAGGAAGGAAGCGGCAATACTTCTCGAGGATTCCGCCAATGCGTCCCTCATCGAGAAACTCCAATGAGTCATCAGCAACGTGCAGGATGATATCCGTACCACGCAGCTCACGATCTGTAGGAGTCAACGTATACTCAGGCGATCCGTCGCATTCCCAACGAACGGCCTCAGCTCCGTCTTTGTAGCTCTTCGTCACGAGTTCCACTTTCGCAGCAACCATAAACGCCGAGTAAAATCCAAGTCCGAAATGACCGATGATGCTGTTCACGGCATCGGTTTTGTCTTTGTACTTCTGCACAAATTCTTCCGCTCCGGAGAACGCAACCTGCGCAATATATTTCTCCACTTCTTCGGCCGTCATACCGAGACCTGAGTCGGAAATGGTAATTGTCTTTTTGTCCTTATCGACTGCCACCTTGACAAACAATTCACCCAGTTCGCCTTTCGCTTCACCCATTGTAGAGAGCGCCTGGATTTTCTTGTTGGCGTCTACCGCATTGGAAACTAGCTCGCGCAGGAATATTTCGTGATCAGAATAGAGGAATTTCTTAATGATCGGGAAGATGTTCTCGGTCTGAACGTTGATTTTACCGGTGGTTGTTGTTGTTGTCATTGTGTTGTGTGTTGTCTATTTACGGGATGCAATAGGCGAAATGCGTGCCAGTGGCGAAAATATGACAGAATGGCAAATTCCCGTAATCAGAAATTAACCACCAAGGCACCAAGACACCAAGAAATTCGCCCTAAATCTTGGTGCCTTTGTGCCTTGGTGGTAGAAATAAAAGCTTGGTCTTTGTAGTGGTCATTTTCGCCACTTGTCGCCTATATTTTACAATTTTGTCGTAATTTTACGCATGGCCAAATCCAAACGCCCTGAATCCAGTTTATCGTTCAGCACCATGGACGATAAATCGACGCGCAGCCTGATCGAAACCGCACGTGAGGGAATTCCCTTCACGCAATTTCTGAATATCGCGACAGCAAGTACGTTTACACTCACCGAGTGGTCCGACTTCATTCATGTTTCGGAGCGCACCATGCAGCGTTACAAAAAAGAGAAGCGCACGTTCGATGTTCTGCAGTCGGAGAAAATTCTGCACATCACGTTACTGTTCAACACCGGTGCGGAAGTTTTCGGCAACTCCGACAAATTCAACACCTGGCTCAACAGCGATAATCTTGTGTTGCATTGCAAACCGAAAGATCTGCTCGACAGCATGTTCGGCATTGGGATGTTGCGCGATGAACTCACGCGAATTGAACACGGCATTCTTGCATGATCGTTTTCCGTCTCAGCAAATCAAAGTTCGCTGGCGATCTCTCAGGCAAAGGATCTGAGATCGCAGGCGGCCGTTGGAACAGCAAAGGCGTTGCGGTTGTTTACGCGAGTGCGTCACGTGCTTTATGTACAACGGAAATTGCAGTGCACACTCCGCTTGGAAATATTCCGGAGGATTACCAGATTGTTTCGATTAAAATTCCCGACACGAAGATTCTGGAGCTTGCTGAAAGTAAACTCCCGAAAGACTGGCGCGCATTTCCGCATTCTTCAGCGACACAGAAAATTGGTGATCAGTTTGTCAAGGAAAATAAATTTCTTGTGATGCGCGTGCCTTCTGCTGTTGTGCAAGGAGATTACAATTATTTGATTAATCCGCGACATAAGGATTTTCAGAAGGTGAAGGTTGAGAATGTGCGGGAGTTTTCGTTTGATGCAAGGCTATTTAAAAAGTGATTCTTGAGTACCTTTAGAGATAACGCATGAAATTTTTCATCCCACTTTTGATTTTTATGCTGTCCTGCACGAACGCAGGTGCGCAAGATCCGCCGTCACTGCAGAAGTGGAGTTATGTCAAGTGCGCGACAGGTGGACGTCCACCCATGCCATTGACCCGAATCAGTGCAGTCTGGGTAAACAGCAATGCGCTCCACATGAGTCTAGAGTTCCCTTACAATTGCTGTATGGGACTAGATCCCGGAATCCGTTTTTCGAAGGACACCCTTTGGGTGAAGTCATGTGGGGATAAATGTCCCTACCAACCATGTGGCTGCAAATGTGGTTTCACGATGGACCTTGTAATCAGTAATATCGTTGACACCTCTTTCACCACAATGTTCAATGGAAAGCTGATCAGGTATTCCGAAGAAGAATTCGAAACCCAAGCTCCCACGTTCGTAATTTATAAAGGCGACACGATCAACCGGACCAATAAGCACGGATTGAAATACGGTTTGTGGATTCTCGATTATGCACATGGCAAAAGAAAGAGCGAAGAGCTATATAAATTTGTTCTGCGGCCCGGTCGGGACTCGTCGATCTGGAAGAAAACATATTACGAGCACGGAGTTATGTCATCGCACATACGTAACGACACAATTGAATATTGGCACGACAATGGCCAATTGAAAGAGCGGGAAACAATTCGTCCAGATAGCGACGACAAAATAAAAACTACAATAAAATACTTCGAATCCGGTGCGTTGGAAGAGAAGAAAATCCTGCGATTATATTCTTACCAACATCAATGGGAGGATTCTTGTCGCGGCGCGCACTCCGATAGTGTTGAACATTGGGAAACCTATTATGAAAGTGGCAAGTTGATGTATCGGAATATGGGCGACTCTTCCCTACAGTGGTACGAGAGCGGTGCAGTTTACATGCGCGGCTACAAGGGTGCTACGTATGAACTTTACGAAAATGGCGACACGATGAAGGTTGCTAAAGTTTGGAAGTTTCGCGAAGCCAATGGCAACTACTGTCTGTTCAACATGCTTGAAGTAGAATATTTTCCCAATGGAAAGTTCTCCCGAATTTATCTCATGAGAGATGAATTGGATGGCGTCGGTATTTCACCTCTGCTACGCTATGAATGGACATGGGATGAAAACGGAACGACAATCAAAAAACCTGAGAACTGGAAAGGTGAGTTACCCCGATTTCCCCGCAAATAAGAATTATACGTATGACCATCGACGATCTCCAGAAACTCTGCAAAAAACACAAAGGCGTAACGCAAGACATTAAGTGGGGCCACCACCTGTGTTTCAACGTTGGCGGAAAAATGTTTCTCGTTCTTTCTCCGGATGAAGTTCCCATCAGCGCCAGTTTCAAAGTGAGCGATGAAGAATTTCCGGAACTGAGTGAGCAAACCGGATTTTGTCCTGCACCCTACTCTGCGCGTTACAAATGGGTGGGACTCGACGATATCAAGCGGCTGAATAAGAAGAAGTGGGAATATTACATTGAGCAATCGTACCGTTTGGTATTTGAGAAGCTGACGAAGAAAGAACAAACGAAAATTCTTGGGAAGTGAAACGTATACTCGGGTCGTGTATTGCCATTCTGTTGCTGAATTGTTCCTCCACTGAAGATCAGCCGACGAAATATGATTTGCACTACGATTTCAGCAAGTCCGAATCAAAACATTCTCTTCCTACAATTCTCAATGAAATTTCCGGACAAGCCATTATCGACGATTCAACTATCGCTTGTGTGCAGGATGAGAACGGAATTATTTTTCTCTACGATACCAGGAAGAATTCCATTCGTCAACAGATTACTTTTGCTGGAGATGGAGACTATGAAGAAATCTGTCGCGTAAATGATGATTTGTACGTGTTACGAAGCGATGGCCTGTTGTACCAGATTACACGGTTCGCATCTGCAGCTCCTTCGACAACAGAATATACTACCGGGATTCCGGCCGACAACAGCGAAGGTCTGTGTTACGATTCTCTTGGCAATCGCTTGTTGATTGCCTGCAAAAGCAGAATTGGAGATACCCGGGAAGACAAAGACCTTCGGGCGGTCTATTCATTTGATCTCGCTTCGAAGAAATTCGATCCGGAACCAGCTTATGAATTTTATGTGAGTCACATGATCACATTTGCCAATGCACATGAAATTGACTTGCCACGAAAAGAAAAGAAAAATGGGGGCGAAACAGATTTCAAATTCAAAATGTCGGCAATTGCAGTTCACCCGATTTCACACGACCTCTATATTCTTTCAGCCACCGATCACGCCCTGTTTATCTACGATTATGAACCACGGGAAACAGGATCAGGCGAAATTCTGCATCTCGAAATGCTGAATGAAAGGGTCTTTAACAAAGCTGAAGGAATTTCATTTTACAAGAACGGAGACATGCTCATCACCAACGAAGCACAGGATAAAAAGCCAACTCTGCTGCGATTTAATTACATCACACAATGAGCGAAATCAAAGTGATCACTGCTCCGAACATCACGACGCAGCACGGATTCTTTCTCCGTCATGGCGGTATTTCTCCTTCTCCATTCGGTTCACTCAATTTCGGTGGACATGATGATGATCCTGAAAACATTCGTGTCAACCGTGAACGTGCATTGACGGCAGCGGGAATGAATCCCGACAATGTTGCACGCATGAACCAGGTGCATGGCAACG
>CAYUTR010000040.1:0-20212 GCA_964447465.1 uncultured Chryseobacterium sp. | reverse complement strand
TTCGTACTTCCGTTCAGCACAAGCGTTTTTACATTTGCTGCATCCGCTTCAGCCTGTGCGATGTTGTGGTCGGTGGCCAGTGCAGGAACCAGTCCGACAAAAATGGCGAGGGTTATAAACAGGGCTCTCATGTTCTTGATTTTGATTTATAACACGGGTGTTACAAAAAGATACAGCTCCGATGTGCCGATATGCCTATGTGCGGATATGCCAATTAATTGAAGAATGAATTAATCACCAATTTGTAGTAGAATGACGGAGCAGACAGGATTTGGTTGCCAGTAGAAACATTGGTTCATCAATCGGCATATTGGCATATTGGCACATCGGCACATTATTTCAGAGTATCTGTATCTTTCAGGCTGTTGTGACATTAGGACAATCAAATAACCAGGACTTGAACCGCTACCATCAATCGAAGGAGCAAATTTTCAACGAGAGCCAAATCATCGAGGAGGCGCGGAAAGACCCTGGGCGGTTCGGAATACTCTATGAAAAATATTATCGCCAGATTTTTGTGTTTGTGTTCCGCCGGACGGGTGATGAAGATATAGCCGGTGATATTGTGTCGGATACATTTCTGAAAGCGATGGTTGCACTGCCGAAATATGAATCGAAAGGTTTGCCGTTTTCGGCCTGGTTGTTCCGCATTGCACTGAATGAAGTGAACATGTATTACAGGAAGACTTCACGGGAGAGAATTGTGAGCATCGATCAGACCAACATCGGAGATGTAATACAGGAAGCAGGTGGTGAAAAAGAGTCGGAAGAGAACCGGCAATTAGTGATGAAACTGCTTTCGACGCTAACACCTGAAGAAATGCAGATGATGGAATTGCGTTTCTTCGAAAAAAGAGCGTTCGCAGAAGTTGGAGAAATTCTCGGTATCACAGAAAATAACGCCAAAGTGAAAACGTACCGCATCATCGACAAATTGAAAATCGCATTGAAAAAAACTTTTATGTAAAATGAGCGGCTATAAATTCAATATCGATCCACGTCCGCCGAAAGAGGAAAAAATTGCGGAACACCGCGACTTCGGAAAAGTGATGCACGGTTACAAGCAAATGACGAACCCTTTGTATCGTACACCGTTGTACCGTCACCGGAAAATTTTCCTCACCTTATTACTTGTTCTGGTTGTGGCATTCATTGTTTCAGAATACGGCGATGAACATGATCAGGAAATGAAGCAGCATCAAGCCGATTCAACGCGTGTTGCAGATAGTCTTGCTAAGACGATAGAACGGGATCGAGGCCATTAAACCTCAAAGGTTTCATTGAGATCGCGCGTGAATTGCGATAAAATCTTTGAGGATTCGGGATACTCACGGAGGAATGAGGGTGTATAGGAAACAGGCTTCTTGTACTCCGTGAGCTATCTCAATCAGTAGGCAGTAGGCAGTAGTTCAGTAGGCAGTCGGAAGTTTGACAGTAGGCAGTAGGCAGTCTAACTGACTAATGAATCGATATCTCCACTTTAGGGGTCGTGTCTTTTAACGAGTCAGCTCCGGAAATACTATCTCCGATGATCGCCCAGATAATACTATCGCTATTTGCTCCGGGAAAAAGAGAAATTCCGGTATTCTTCTCGAAGCTCAACGATTCTGTTTTCGGAAGACCTTCTTCAATTCCTTCAAGCTTTACCGACATGGTCGATTTTGTTTCCAGCTTATATTCTATACGCTGAGGAAAATCGTGATCTGTGTTTTCAAAAACACAATGGGTTGCATCTACTTCCACCAGCTTAAACAAAACCGGACCCGGATTTTCAGGAACTGTTGCCACATAATATGGCGTTCCTTCTACCAATTCGATTTTCAGAATTTCTTTGAACAAAGTATCTCCATCAGGAGTGATCGTCGCGCCTTTTCCATCCATCCACGTTCCTGAACCTTTATTCCACACTTCAACGAAGATGAGTTCATTGTCGTCAATGCCTTCCCACGTTCCCAACATCCAGTCGAGCTGTTTGATTTTTTCTTCACCCGATGTACATGAGGTGAGCATTGTGGAAAGAAAGATGAAAGCAATTATGATCTGTTTCATTGTGTGAAGATAATTTATTGAATTCGTGCAAGTCGCTGTAGCGATCACGCCGTGCCGCGTGGGTGTTTTTTTAGCAAACAACGGGCTCCGTTTCGCCGTGACGTCGTGTAGAAGCGTCGCATCCCGATAGCTATCGGGAAGCCTCTATTCAGTGAACCGATAACCAACTCCACGTATAGAATGAAAATACCTCGGCTCCTTCGGATTCGATTCAAAATATTTTCTGAAGCTTAAAATGTAATTGTCGATTGCACGTCCTGTTGGTTGTGCATCATCGCTCCAAAGTTTTTCCAGAATTTCATCGCGCGATACTACGTCTCCTTTTTTCGAGATCAGTAATCGTAACAATTCCGTTTCACGTTTCGTCAGCGACCATTGCTGGCCATTTCCTTCAGCTTCAAAAGAAGAAAAGTTGATCTTGTTATCACCAAATGCATAATTGCCCATCAGGTTCATGCCTTGTTTTCGCGGTGAACGCTTCAGCAAGTTTTGAACACGCAGTAAAAATTCTTCGAGATGAAATGGCTTTGTCAGATAATCGTCAGCCCCGAGTTTTAATCCACGTACACGATCTTCTCCTTCTGCTTTCGCCGTTAAAAACAGGATCGGAACTGTCTGATCTTTGTCACGGATTGCTTTACAGATATCGAACCCATTTACCAGTGGCAGCATCACATCAAGAATAACCAGATCGAATTCACCCGGATCGAAAACACGAATTGCACTGTCACCGTCAATGGCAGAAACCACTGTATACCCTTCCAATTCGAGGTTTAACCGAATTGTCTTCAATAGATTCTCTTCATCCTCTGCAAGCAGAATTCGCTTTTCCATTCGTGTTGAATTTCTTGTTCATACAAAAATCCGTGTTTTTTATGGAATTTAACACACGGTCAACCCTAATAATCAGTCTAAATCACCTGACCAACGTTATTTTCTGAGCCACATCGACGAATGTAACGGGTTGTATGTTAGATAAAAAATCGCGAATTTCACCTCTCGACACCAATCAATTAACAAGCACACCACCAGACCAATGAAAAAAACCGTACTCACACTAAGCTGTCTCTTGTTCGTAGGCGCCGGTGCAACTTTTGCACGTGGTATTCTCCAACAGTCCGTGAAAGTAATTCGTCAGGGCCAGCAACCTGAGATTCAACGTTGCTCCATCATGGAGCACGAAGCTTATCTCGAACAACAGAATCCTAACCGCGCTGCAGAGCGTCAAGCTTACGAAGCACAAACTCAGAACTGGATTGCCCAGCAAGCCAACAACCCAACTGTGCAAGGTGGAACAATCACTATTCCAGTTGTAGTACACGTAATCTGGAATACGGCTGCACAGAATATTTCTGACAACCAGATATTTTCCCAGATCCAGGTGATGAATGAAGATTTCGGGCGTACAAATCCCGATGCTTCGAATACACCGGCTTATTGGACATCTATTGCTGCGAATACAGATATTCAGTATTGTCTGGCAACAGTTGACCCGAGCGGAAATCCGACAAACGGAATCGAACGCCGCAACATCACCACGAATACAAGCTTCAACACGAATGACAACGTGAAAAATTTCGCGACGAACGGCTTGAATGCATGGCCTGTTACTCAGTACCTGAACCTATGGGTTTGTAACCTCGGTGGTGGACTTCTCGGTTACGGAGAATTTCCAACCGGAAGTGCTTCAAACACCTTCGGTATGGTAATGGGATATACGTGCTTCGGAAGTAATTATACCAGCTATGGAAGTGGCTTCAACCTGATTACTTCATACAACAGAGGTCGTACCTCTACGCACGAAATCGGTCACTGCTTTAATCTTTTCCACATATGGGGCGATGACGGCACATCGTGCAGCGGGTCTGACGCTTGCGCTGATACACCGAACCAGGCTGATGAACATTATGGTTGTCCAAGTGGTTCACAGGTTTCCTGCACAAACGGACCCAATGGTGATATGTACCAGAATTACATGGACTATTCAGATGACATTTGCATGAACCTCTTCACAACAGGCCAGAAGACACGTATGCTCGCAGTTCTGAATCAAGCTCCTTATAATGCACTTCAGACATCTCAGGCATGTGCGTCACCTTCTGCCGGAATTGATGCGGGTATTTCTGCGATTATTTCTCCAGCTACATCATTGTGCAGCGGAACATTCACTCCGCAGGTTACGATCAGAAACTACGGAACAAGCAATCTGACTTCTGCAACAATCAATTACCGCATCGATGCACAGACGATTCAGACGTACAGTTGGACCGGTAACCTCGCGACGAGCGGAACGCAGAACGTTACGCTTTCTTCAATGACGACAACCGGAGGTACGCACACATTCACCGCATATACTTCAAACCCGAATAGCGGTGTTGATGCTAACGCAGGAAACGATCAGTCGCAGCGTACGTTCACAGTAAATTCTACTGCTGCTAACCTTCCTTATGCAGAGGGATTTGAAAGCACAACTTTCCCGCAAGGCGGAATGACGCTGTTCAACGCCGACGGTCTTACTACCTGGGCGCGTACGACGGCTGCTGATTTCACGGGAGCTGCATCTGCTTACATGGACAACTTTGATTACAATGCCGATGGTGAAATCGACGAAATGATTCTTCCAAATCTGAATCTTTCTTCGGTTCTCAATCCGGTAATGACATTCCAGATTGCATATCGCATGTACACAGATCCTGCTGCTGCGCAGAATTTCTCTGACACATTGCGTGTGTGGATTTCTACTGATTGCGGTGTAACGTGGACGTCATTGTATGCGAAGTGGAGCACGAACCTCACGACGGCTACTCCAACTTTCAGCACAGTCGAATTCGTTCCGACTGCAGCCCAGTGGCGCCTGGAGAATATTTCTCTGAGCCCGTACCAGTCTGCTACGAACGCAATCATCAAGTTCCGTCACGCAACTCAGTACGAGAACAACCTATTCATTGATGATATCAACATCCAGAATATGACGGATGTGCAGTCTGAGTTGCTTCACACAGAAGTGAACCTGTTCCCGAATCCTTCTTCAGGAAAAGTAACAGTAAACGTTAACATGTTCAGCCGCGAAGACCTCACGATTAAAGTGATGAACGCAGTTGGCCAGGTGGTGAGCACTGTAACTGAGAACGGTTCAATCGGTGGAAACTATGAGCTGGATCTGACTGCAGAACCTAACGGAGTTTACTTCATTGAGGTTCAGACCGGCGATGCTACAGTAACCCGCAGGATTGTGATAAGCCACTAAAAAGGCCATTTTACCTACTAAAGTCCCCTGATAACCAAAGGTTCGTCAGGGGACTTTTTTTTCTGTTAAAACGGTTGTATCTTCATCCAACACACCGAAACACGTCTTTTTGATGAAAAAACTACTACTTCCAATTCTGGTTATGGGCGCTGCTACGCTTTCTGCCCAGCAAATCAACCGTTGTTCTTCTTTCCAATACATGCAACAACAAATTGCAGCTGATCCTACGGTTCAGGGCAAAATTGATGCTGTTGAAAATGACTGTGCGCAGTATGCAATCGCTTATCCTAATGGATACACATCACGTGCAGTTATCACGATTCCGGTTGTTGTTCACGTTGTTTATGCGAATGCAGCACAGAACGTTTCTGCAACGCGTGTATATGAACAGATCGCAGTATTGAATGCTGACTATCGCAAACAGAACACAGATATCACTAACGTTCCGGCCGCCTGGCAGGGAATTGCGGCAGATTTTGAAGTTCAGTTTTGCCTTGCTGCAGTTGACCCTAACGGAAACTGGACAGACGGAATTAATCGTGTGTCAACAAGCACAACTTCTTTCTCCGATTCCAACGACGGTGTAAAATACGCGTCTCTTGGCGGAACAAACGTTTGGGACCGCAATGTGTACCTGAACATTTGGGTTTGCAATCTGAGTTCAGGTCTGCTTGGTTACGCACAGTTTCCTGGTGGAGCTGCTGCGACAGATGGAGTTGTAATTGATTATGCTTACTTCGGCAAAACAGGAGCTTCTGCACCATATAACAAAGGTCGCACAGCAACTCATGAAGTTGGTCACTGGATGGGACTTCGTCATATCTGGGGTGATGATAACGGCGCCTGCAGCCTTACGGATTACTGTGGAGATACACCAAATCAGGCAGACGAAAATTACGGATGCTTCACTGTTGGACAAGTTCTGACAGATAACTGCTCAACAACAGCACCTGGTGTTATGTGGAGTAACTACATGGACTACACTGATGATGCCTGCATGTATTTCTTCACCAACGACCAGAAAACACGTGCATGGGCTGTTCTGAACGGTTCACGTTTACCATTACAGACTTCAGTTGGTTGCATAATTGCAGGTGTTCAGGATCTGACGCTGGCACATTCATTCTCATTGTATCCTTCTCCGTCGAACGGACAGGTTACGCTTGACTTCGGGAATGCGGCACCATCAGATTACAACATTACAGTATTCAACACACTGGGAGAAAAAGTTGATTTCGTTCACGTTGAAATGATGAGCGAACAAACAATGATGCTTGATCTTCGCAATCACAGTGCCGGCGTTTATTTTGTGGAAGTGCGTAGCGCAACTGACAAGATAACCCGTCGTATTGTGATCGAATAACATTCGTTAAACCTTACGAAAGAGTCGTTGGTTAAGTCCGGCGACTCTTTTTTGTTGCCTAACTTTGCCACTGTATTGCGATTGCGCGCTAAGGCCGACAAGTCATCGAATTTGTCACTTCGAGCGCATCCCGATAGCTATCGGGAGAGAAGCCAACAAATGCGATGACAACTGCTATGCAAAAGACCGACCACCTCGCTGAACTAATTTCAACTCCGCTCCTTTCCAAAGAACTCAAAGCAATCGCTCAGAAAGTTCAGGATGGAACGCGTATCACAACTGCAGACGCATTGTACCTGTACGAGCATGGTGATGCAGGATTTCTCGGAACGCTAGCGAACCACGTGCGACAGAAATTGCACGGAGATATCACTTACTTCAATCGCAACTTTCATATTGAGCCAACAAACATCTGCGTATACGATTGCAAGTTCTGCTCTTACTCGCGTTTACTGAAGCAAGCAGACGGTCAGTGGGAAATGAGTGCCGACCAGATGTTCGACATCGTGAAGAAATACGACGGTCAGCCGGTAACAGAAGTTCACATCGTTGGTGGCGTTCACCCGAAACTTGGAATGGAATTTTTCGGTGATCTGCTGAAGCGAATCAAAGCTCATCGTCCTGACCTGCACATCAAAGGATTCACGGCCGTTGAGCTTCATTACATGATCCGCAAAGCGAAGATGACATATCGCGAAGGACTTCAATTCCTGAAAGATCACGGACTCGATTCCATTCCCGGTGGTGGCGCAGAAATTTTCGATGAAGAAGTGCGCAAGAAAATTGCTGAAGATAAATGTACCTCTGCAGAATGGCTGGAGATTCACCAGACAGCGCATGAGTTAGGAATTCCTTCGAATGTTACAATGCTTTACGGACATATCGAAACGTTCGCGCATCGTGTTGATCACATGAATCGCGTTCGTGAACTGCAGGATAAGACAAAAGGTTTCAACACATTCATTCCGCTGAAGTTCCGCAATGGCGACAACCAGATGAGCAATGTGCCGGAAGTTTCTGTTATTGAAGATATGCGCAACTATGCTGTCACGAGAATCTTCATGGATAATATACCACACATCAAAGCTTATTGGCCGATGATCGGTCGCAACAGCGCACAGCTTTCTCTGAATTTCGGCGTGAATGATATCGACGGAACGATTGACGATACAACGAAGATTTACTCCATGGCAGGGGCTGAAGAGCAAAATCCATCGTTGACTACAGATGAACTTGTTGATCTCATCAGCGGTGCAGGACGAGTTGCGGCAGAACGGGACACGGTTTACAACGTCATTCGTGAGTACTCTGTTGCTTAAGTCAAAATCCGTTTTAATCCGCCCGATCCGCGTGTCATCCCGAGCGTAGTCGAGGGGCGCGTACCATTTTTTACCTATGATCAAAGCCGCAATCTTCGACATGGACGGTCTTCTGGTAGATTCAGAACCCTGGTGGCGCGTTGCAGAATCCAACATCTTCGGTAAACTCAGCATTTCTCCAACCGAAGAAGACTTCGAAAAAATGATGGGCAACCGCATTCAGGAAGTCATCGCCAACTGGCACTCAAAACATCCCTGGCCCGATTTTTCATTGGAGAAAACCATGAATGAAATCGTAGATGAAGTTGGCAGACTTGTTACAGATAACGCACAACTCATGCCCGGAGTAATCGAAGCACTCGAATTCTTCAAAGCGAAAAACATTCCGATTGCACTCGCCTCCTCTTCCCCACTCCGACTGATTAATCGACTGATCACATTCTACGGAATCGATAAATATTTTGTGATTGTTCGCTCTGCCGAATTCGAACAAAGAGGAAAACCTTTTCCTGATGTGTTTCTAACGACTGCTAAAGCGTTGAACGTTGAACCGGAATTTTGTCTCGTGTTTGAAGATTCGCACAACGGTGTGCTCGCTGCAAAAGCTGCCGGGATGAAATGCATTGCTGTACCTGCGCCGGAGCATTTACCGCAGGAGCGATTTGGGATTGCGGATTGGAAGTGGGCGAGTCTCCTGGAAATTTCCGATTTTCACTTGCCAATTTATTTATAATCCCAAGATGGAAGAACTCCGATATAAACTTACCGTTCGTCGTGAAGATATACTTGAGTTATACGCCGATCAGTTTGAATTCCGGCTCTTCACGAAAGAGAATTCAGCGACACTGATCTACATTGGATTCTTCGTTACAGGATTGATATTCTCGATTTTCAATGTTTTCGCTTATTCAGATCCGAAACTTCCTGTTATCATTTGCAGCATTGCTGTTGCATACAATGCGATGCAACTCATTCGCAAGTATCATACGGTACGAACGAATGAACAAAAAATCAACAAATGGGTCGACACATTTATTCATTTCAAAAGTCATGAACTCGTGCTCAGTGCTGATGGCATAACATACTATCGCGACCGCGATATATTCTTCTACGATCTGACTAAAATTCAAAGAAAACAGTTTGATGGAAGCCACTTCACACTGGAACTCACAGATGGTTTAGACTTACTTCTACCGGCCAAATCTTTTGAAGATGATAAGTACGGTGAATTCGTTGATCAGGTAGACGTAATTATCATTAGACTGCGAAACAGAAATGAAATTCCTCACTAATAATACCCGCAACATTTTTCTGATCGACGGTTCCGGAGCGCTGCTTACCGCAGCCCTTCTGCTTGGGGTAGTGAATACATTTGAAAATCTATTCCGTATTCCGGCAAATACGCTTTACGTTTTAGCGTCGATTGCATTGCTTCTTTCCGCCTGTTCTTTCTGCTTTTACTCTCTTGCAGCCGAAAAATGGAAGCAATTGCTGAAAATCATCATTGCGTGCAACATTCTCTATTGCTGCATAACACTCGCAATGATTTATACGTTGAGCGGAACAATCACCACTTTGGGAATCGTTTATTTCCTGATTGAAATAGGTGTGATTCTGACGCTGGTAATTGTAGAGCTTCAGACATTGCGGCGATGAACAGCAAAGGGCCACCTCCGGAACTTCTGGCACAGGACCGATTTGGAATTACGGATTGGAAGTGGCAAGTCTCAACCAGATTACAGATTTCCAATTGTCAATTTTCGATTGATGTAACCGTTGCTGATTTCTTCGCTCATTACCCGAAATGAAAAACCTGAACGTCGACTATACAAATTATCGAATTTTACAAGCCACATTTCTGGCGATTTGTTTTTTGCAACACAACTTAGTTTAACTTCCATTTCGCAACAAACAAACGGATTCTAAATGAAAACAATCTTCATAGCAGTACTATGCACACTTCTGTGCAGCACAACCTATGGGCAGCAAAGTTGGCAGTATGTTGGTGCACCTGGATTTTCATCCGGGGTTGTAAATGAAAGTGACATTTGTTTTGATAGCAACGGAACTCCATTCGTTGCATTTGCAGAAAGTCCTTCCGGCGGCATTTCTGTTATGAAATATAATGGGAGCAATTGGGTCTACGTGGGCTCACCTCAGTTTTCTGGCGGTGCTTCAAACTGGATTACAATCGACATCGATGCAAATGATACTCTTTATGTAGGTTTTATAAATCCCGTAGACAGCAGTAAAGGTTGTGTAATGAAATTCAATGGAACCACATGGAATTATGTTGGTAATTCAGGTTTCACTGTTGGTTTGGTAGCTTATTCCGTTTTGCGATTGGACGCAAATGGAATTCCGCATTTTGCTTTCAGTGAAGGACTAAGCGGAAGCCGTTGTAGCGTAATGAAGTTTACGAATGGTTCATGGAGTTATGTCGGATCACCTCGCTTTTCTACCGGTTACATTAATTGGATTGATCTCGAGTTTCAGGGAGGTTATGCTTGCGTAGCGTATCAAGATGTGCCGGGCGGGCAAAGAGGCATCGTCAAAAAATTCAATGGAACAAACTGGATCACCGTAGGACCTGGATTTTATTCATCTGGCACTTCCTCTACAAATTATCTTGCCGTGAGCTCCAGTGACACACTTTATGTTTCTTATAGTGACGGTGCTGCCGGAACCGCAGGAACTGTGAAAAAATTTGACGGCACAAACTGGGTTAATGTAGGCAATGCCGGTTACACACCGGCAGGTGCCGAATACAATGACATTGCGTTTTCCGGCGATACAATTATTACCTGCTTCTATGACTTAAGTAATGGAGAAGCAAATGTTATGAAGTTCGATGGAACGTCGTGGTCATTTGTCGGTTCTGCCTCATTTACACCTGCTTCAATTGGGCCGCTCGCAATGGCATTGGATCCAGGCGGAATTCCTTACGTTACCTTCCAGGATTTTGATGCAGCAGGATATAACAGCGTAATGAAATATGGAGCCTGTGTGAATAGCGCATTCACAATTAATCCACAGGTATGCTTTTCATATTCCAGTCCTGCAGGAAACACCTACACAGCGTCGGGCACTTATTACGACACACTCATGAATGCCATCGGATGTGACAGCATACTGACCATCAATTTAACAATTGATACTGTGAATACGGTTGTTGCATTAACAGGAGATACGTTAACTTCCATGGCCACTTCTGCTACATTCCAATGGCTCGATTGCAGCAATATGCAACCAATTAACGGATCAACTGGTCAGAGCTTTACGCCAGGTCAAAATGGAAATTACGCTGTGGAAATCACACAAAACGGCTGTGTAGATACTTCGTCGTGCTATGCAATTCTTACGACAGGAATAGACTATATAGTTCAACCGAGTGTATTTATACAACCAATTTTGGGTGGGAGTTCTGTATTAATAAAATTCAACGGCGCACAACCTGAGACTTTTGTAGTTTCCTTAGTTGATATTGCAGGCAAAATTATATCAACACAGGTAGTTGAGCTTGCAGATAACACCTCCGAATATATTTATCATCTTGATTCGTATCCAAATGGAGCGTACTACTTCGTAATCGATTATCCGAATAATTCTACTGCAACCAAGGTGGTGATTATACGTTGATCAGATATAAATTCATTCCACGCCAATAGGTCTCTGTGAGACATAGTGCCTCCACTTCTCGATCAATGCCTTCATATCATCCGGCAATTCCGAATTAAACTCCATCCACTTCTTAGTAGTCGGATGCGTTAGTGAAAGTGTCTTCGCATGTAAAGCCTGTCGCGGACAAATTGCGAAACAATTATCTACGAACTGCTTGTACTTCGTGAATACCGGACCTTTGCGGACTGAATCGCCGCCATACGTTGAATCATTGAAGACCGGATGGCCGACATGCTTCATATGTGCACGTATCTGATGCGTGCGACCGGTTTCGAGTTTGCACTCGACTAACGTCACGTAACCGAAACGTTCAAGGACTTTCCAATGTGTAATTGCAGGCTTTCCGAAATCGCCATCAGGAAAAACTTCCTGCAGGCGACGGTCTTTTGTGCTGCGACCTAAATTACCGGTGATTGTTCCTTCGTCCGTATCAAAATCGCCCCACACGAGTGCGTTATATCTGCGATCGTTTGTGCGGTCAAAGAATTGTTTCGCGAGAAACGCCAGTGAATATTCCGTTTTGGCGATGACCATTACACCCGAAGTGTCTTTGTCGAGACGATGAACCAGTCCCGGACGTTGATCTGAGTTTTTCGGAAGATTCTTGAAGTGCCACATCAATGCGTTCACTAATGTGCCGGTGAAGTTTCCATAGCCTGGATGCACTACAATTCCTGGGTGCTTGTTCACGATGATCAGATCGTCATCCTCGTAATCAATTTTGATTGGAATATCTTCCGCTATAAGTTCGAATTCACGTACAGGTTCCGGCAGCAGAATGGAAATTACATCCCGGGGCTTCACTTTGTAGCTCGACTTTACGGGCTTGTCGTTCACAAGAAGATTTCCTGCATCCGCTCCTGCCTGAATCTTCGTGCGGGAAATATTCGCACTGAGTTTCATCTGCAGAAACTTGTCTATACGCAGCATCTCCTGACCGGGATCAACGGTGATGCGGTGATGTTCAAAAAGTTCTTGTTCGGATTGCTCTAAAGAGTCGTCTACTGGATTCACGGCGCAAAGGTAGTCGTTTCTGCCTGCGGCGCTTTACACGGCGACACGGAGAGGCGGAGAAACGGTGTAATTGTTTCGCACGAGAAACGGCGGATCGCTTCGCGATCTCATTCGTACACTGGTTGTTGTAAATCGCGAAGCGATACTCCGTGCCTCGTGGGCATTTTTAGAAAACAAAGGGCTCCGTTTCGCCGCGTCTCCGTGTAGAGCGTCGCAGACAGCCTAAAACAAAACGCGGGTATTCGGCAGCATCGCCTGTACCACACTCACCTCATACGGATCCATTGGATTACCTCGCAGATCGAGCACAACCAGATTCTTCAGGAAGCAGATACTACTCGTCATTGCTGTGATGCGATTTCCACGGAGTGACAGGTATGTCAATCTCTGCATCTGTCCGATCTCCCGTGGAATAGCAGCGATTGAATTGCTATCCAGCCACAATTCACTGAGTCCAGTCATATTCAAAACCGGCGCCGGAATTGAAGTCAATTTGCATTTGTACATCACGAGTTTCGACAACGCAGTCATTTGCCCGAATTCCTCCGGCAATGAATCAAACATCGTGTTGTAAATGCGCAGTTCAATCAGTGACTTAGAAAAATACTTCACCGATTTTGTGAAACAGATCGTGTCGCTGTTATTTCCGATCGTGAGTGATTGCAATCGAGGTAAACCATAAATGCCTTCGGGAATTGTATCAAAAGCAGTTCGGTGAAGCTCAAGAAATTTCAGACTACTTAACATCCCGATAGAATCCGGAAGCGAGGTGAATGCATTACCGCTGCTCGACAGGTACACAAGCGCATTCAGCGACAACAATGCTGAAGGAAAAGTCGTCAAGCCGTTTTCCTTGATGCGCAGCGCCATGAGCGACTTCAACGATGAAACTTTAATCGCGAATTTCTTGTCAGTGAACTGCTCTCCACCGGTAATCTCAAGGCGATAAGCTGCTGAAGCGTTCTTCGATGCTTCTTTCACGTCAGTAAACACCGTCGATCCTCCAGGCGCAACAGACTCCCACGGATTGATGGGAAGTGCTGGCTGAGCAAATACAGCTGAACTTAACGTGAGAATACAACCGAGGAAAACTCCGCGCATCATTGCCTGATCAAAGATGTAACTGCGCGAAACTCACCATTCGTGATTTCGAGCAAATATTTTCCGGATGCAAGTGATGAGACGTCGATAATGATCGGTGCATTTACAGAAGCATTCATCGGAACATTAAAGGACAGTGCCAACTTTCCGGATGCATCGTAAATGTTGATCGTTTCTGCCCATGCTGTATTCCCGGAATAAAGCGTAACGAAATTCTCTGCCGGATTCGGATAAATCGTCCAATCATTCGCTGCTTCCGCAATTCCCAATCCTAAATCTGCAACTTGTCCATCGCTGGTGTCAATTGGAGTAATCAAACCTGCACCATTCTCAACGCGCAATCCTATGTAATACCATTGGCCTAACGTAAGTGTAGTTGGAATCGAAAATGAGGTATTCCAGGCATTGTTCGTCCATGCAACAAAATCTGAATCACCCGGAGTTGTTCCGATACAATACCAGTAGTTGGCTATTCCCGAATTCGAGTCAACAGCAAATGCCCAGTTACCTTCAATCAATGTCAGGTTGCTCGTTGTGTCAATATCAGCCGCGCTTCCGTCCAGCGGCATCGTGAAATTTGCCACGGTCCAATCCACGTCAACGTATGCTTGAGAAATGTTTGAGAACAACATCGCACTGTCGCGATTAATCGAACGGATCAATCCTGAAGAAATATTTGGTGAAGTATTTTCGAAACGGATATCACAGGTAGGACAATTGCCCACGGTCACATTCACATTTCCATTGGTGAATCGCGATCGATAGACATGGAAATTATCAACCTGCCAGATGCAATTTCCGCTTCTCAAGGAAACACAATTTCCGGTCGCGTATGGAGTCGGGTCTGTCCACGCACCAATAAACGCATCGTCCTGATAGACTTCCATTTTTCCAGTGATGCGATCATTGACCACTTTCCAATCGTACCACTGACCGGCGTTGACGGTCATGGGATAACTCGCTTGTAAACTGAACACATCATTGATCACTTCATAGAACTGCAATTCACTCTGATCGACACGGAACCAAACGAAATATCCATTGCCCCGATTTGGCAATGAAGCATTGTCGGCAAAGAAGTGCAATCCAGCTCTTCGGTTTGTTCCAGTTCCGCTAATTGCACCTTCCCAGTGATACAAATATCTATTTGAGAGATTCTGCGTTAATGGTGCAGACAAACTTGTGTTTGCGTTCGCTTCATCCGTTTGTTCAAGTGTACCTGCATTGATCGCCCATATTCCCTGGTACGGAGTCCACTGTGTATTGATAGATGATCCATTAAAATCATCGTTCAAAAAACCATCTGCATCGTTAGAACGCCATTCCACTCCATTGTTATCTGCCACCTGGTAGTAGCTCTTCTCTACTCCTGAACCAAGATCTGCATCCGTAAACGATGCTTGGAAATCCTGCGTAACCCATGTTGATGGACCATTGACTTGAGTCGTAGGTGGTATGTTGTCTACTGCGCAACTCCAGATGGCAGTGAATCCAGTTCCAGTTGTATTACCATCGGTGTGAACTTTGATCGCGAGTGCTGAACCTGTTGAAGTAACTGTTCCCGGAGAATTTGTTCCGGTGTAAGCACCGATTAACAGATAAGTATCATCCGGACCATCGTAGATGTACAGCGAATCATAGTTCAACTCCATATCGAACTGAGAAAAAACCATGGTTACCTGCGTAGCACCGGTTGGAGCAATTGTTGTAACGTAATCTTCATCGTCGAAATAATTTCGCGAAGGTCCGCCCATGTCCCAGATTGTGTCACTGCAGGGAACTACCGCACAATTGGAGAAACGCTGACTGATTGCATCCCAGTAATCCGTGTATCCGTCATCATAACCAAGTGCCCAGATTCCTATTCCACCGAGATTACGCTGATTGACTACATCGAATCTGCGCATCATGCTGTATTGATTTTCCCACCAGCACTGACGCCAATCAGGTCCAACCATGAATGAATAATACGGTGTAAAACTGATTGGATCATACAACGGCGTGTTGTAGTAACCGCTTGCATTATTCATGATCACACTAAATGTGCGCGATGAAGAAAAATTTCCGGTGGTGGCAGATGGAATGGTGCTTGCGACAGTTTCCCATTCTCGTCCGTAGTATGGAAGTCCAAGCAGCAACTTGTTCGTTGGCATTCCTTGTGCGAGATAGAAATCAATTGATCGTGTTAATGTGCGCGGATACGACGTCTGGAAATTGTACAGCGGATCATCTGGTCCTGCCGTGGTGCTTCCCGACCAGTAGTAATCGTAACCCATGATCACGAACAGATCGACGTACGGCGTGAGATTAGGAATATCGAATACGTTGCTCCAATCTACAGCATAAAGTGCCATACTCACTTCTGAACCGGGAATTGCTGCGTGTAACTGCGTGCTCAGCGTTTGCATGAATGCCGTGAAGGGAGCGCTGTTCGAGGCAGTCATTCCTTCAAAGTCGATGTTCACACCTTTCCCTCCACGCGCCTGCAGGTCGGCAATGATATTGTTGATGAACGTTTGTTGTGCAGTTGAACTCGCGAGAAATGTAGAATGGCTGGAGAATAAAGTAGCGCAGATGTGTACGTCAACACCATTCGCGATTGCAGCGGTCACCGCGCCACTTCCCATCCAGTTGTAACTCGCATTCGTGTTGTTGCCTGTATTTGGACTTACATCGTAATCGAAATAGCAAAGGTCGCTCAGCAAATTCCACTGGTAATTGTTGTACACAGTTCCTACCCAATACGGATGCCAACCGAAAACGCGTTTGTTCAACGTACATGAACCTTGCACAGATATTTGCGGCTGCGTATTCGCAGGTGCTCCTTCGGAAATCCGTACGCTGTCCCAGTATTGATCAGCATGCGCGCCGAGTCCACGGTAGTGAAGCGATTGTTCCTGAATAGCGGAAGTGTTTTGAGCTACAACAAAAGTTGCGCTGAAAATCAGTAGAGAAGTGAGGAGTGTTTTCATGGGAATTTGGCTATGCAATTTAGCCAAACTTTTCCGAAATAATAGGCGAACACTTAGTGCAACTTTGAGACCTTGAGCCTTAGTGGCATCCAACTTTTGCCACTAAGTACCGAAGACAAACAAGTTACACAAAGAATAACTGCCCACATTCATTTTCAACGGGCATACGACCACTGCAAAATCCCCTCATAATACGCTTCCGCCACCTGCATCACGCGCTTCGATGTCGTTTGCTTCGATTGCATGTCAGTAACAGTCATATCGTTGAGCCTGCGCCCTTCGTTGATATTATCCTGATACAACGTTTCACCGTAAACCAACGGACCATGAATGAGACGCGTCATTGACAAATTTCTCGTGTAAACACCTTGTCGGTGCGTTTTGCGGCACGACGTTGACAGATAAGTTGCATCAGCAATGCTGGCTAACGGAACTTCGAGCTTCTGCACAAATTGAGTTGCGACAAGATTGCTGACTTCAATACTTTGTTCCAGATCATCTGTGAGGAGCAGGCGAAGAAAATCAAAACGATCTTCTGGAGTTTCCAATTCTCCTGCTTCAAAACTTCCCGGAACAAAAAGCATGCAATTGTTCTTCGTAGTTGGATGTGACCATGGCGCGTTCGTTTCATCCACGTTGTAATGAATGACAACAGTAAGATCAGGTCCGAACGTATTGATAATTTCAGAACGCTTTCTCAACTCAGCATCTTTGAACACAAATCTGAAAATAGATCGATCGGTTTTCATCCTGCCACTCTTCAGGTCCTTGAGATTCTGATTCAGCGGATCAACTTTCAGCATAGAATCAAGAGTGCGTTTGTAATCATCTTTCTTCCACTGCTCGAAGGTCTTTCCGAATGCCGTCATGCCCGGACCGGAACGTGTGAGTGTGACTTCTGCCCCGGCATTTCGCAAACGATAAGCCAGTATGTTCGCGGTTTGCCAGGTGAGTTGACCTTCCGCAAAAGCAATAGGCATGGAATCTTTTGTATTGCTATTACTCACCGGAACATTCATGGAAATAAATTTCTGTTCGATGTGACCAAGCGCTGTATCATTCGCAACATGACCGGGATCAATTGCAATTTTCATTCCCGTGAGCGGTTTCTGAGGAGGACGGAATCCTGTGTGGTCTTTTGTGATCAATCCATTTCCGTATTGCTTTTGAACTGCAGGGGAGAAATTACGGCTGCCTTTATCCAGCATGATCGCCATCGCACTTTCTCGGGATTCAAATGCGATTACATTTTTGTAGGTCGGAAGTTCCGACCAGTTCACACGCAAGTTCGGAAAGTTTGGAAGGTCTGACTCAACGAGAGGCTTTGAAAAAATATTGATCCCGTAAATATCGATATGAACCTGGCTGTACAGCGTCGAATCCCCAACAAGCAGTTCATCAAGTTTCGACTTGTAATGCTTCTGAAGGGAATCTGCACCGTAAACCGGCATCTGCGCAACAGAAATTTTCCACACGAAAACTGCCGCAACAATCAACAATCTTCTCATTGGCGCTTTCTATGCTTCACCACCTGGATGAACTCCACTTTTCCGTCCTTATATTTTTTGTACTTCGCTCTACGCTTGTCGCATCGCGTACGTGAATAAGTCAGGCGATTTCCAAACTGGTCGTAGGTAATTTCTTCATAGAAGATCTCGTGACAAGGTTTACCGTCTTTCCCGATCTTGAAAATGCGCGTCCACTCCTTTACCTTATTCGTCAACACTGAATCATATTCTACAACAGAGACTTTCGTCTTCTTGTAGAAATTCATCGGGTCAATATATTTCGGTAAGGTGGTTTGGGTTTCAGCAACCGACTTCAGATTCCCGTTCAGATAATATTGCTTCTTGATTTCGGTTTTCGTCCGCGTTTGTCCTTGCCCGAACAGTGAAATGTCCAGCAGGAAAACAAATGAGAGGAGGATCAGCGGTCGCACGATTAAAGTTAAGGAAAAGTTCCCGGTTCTAAGTTCTAGGTTTACTGTTCTCAAAATTCCAGCTACTTCTTACCTTGTACGTCAATTTTGAATACAAGTTCCAATACATTGAACTTAGAACTTAGAACCATTCGTGAAAGTCAGCATTCCATTCTCAGAATACACTTTGAAAGCCGTCCGCTCGGGCGGTGCGGGAGGGCAACACGTGAACAAGGTTTCATCGAGGGTTGAACTTTATTTCGATATTTCTGCATCGTTGGTTCTTACTGATGAACAGAAATCGACTCTCCTCACAAAACTCCGCTCAAAGCTGACCGACGAAGGCATTCTCCGAATTACAGAAGATACTTCCCGTAGTCAGCATGCAAACCGGGAAGCGGTGGTGAAGAAATTACATTCTGTGTTGGAAGTCGCGCTGAAGAAACCGAAGAAGCGTATTGCAGTAAAAGTTTCTAAAGCGGCAAAAAGGAAACGCGTCGATAACAAGAAAAAACACGCGGAGAAAAAATCGCTGCGCAAAAAACCGACTGATTAATCCGCAGCTAACACCAACGGCATCTGCAAATCTGCACATTTGCAAATCTGCACATCATTTCAGGGTGTTGTGGCGAAGAATAGTGTCAACGATTTCCTCAACGTCTTTGGGCTTAAACCACTTAATCTCCGCATCCCTCCTCCACCACGTCATCTGCCGCTTCGCATAATTACGTGAATGCTGTTTAATCAATTCTACCGCTTGCACCAAAGTCGTTTTCCCATCGAAGTATTCAAACATCTCGCGGTAACCAACAGTCGCAAGCGCATTATTATCACGGAATGCAATTACCGATTTCGCCTCTGCTTCCAATCCTGCTGCCATCATCTGGTCAACACGGAGATTAATCCGTTCGTACAATTTCTCACGATCCATTTCGAGACCGATTTTCACCACACGAAACGGAAGTTCCTTTTGCTGACCGGAACGCTGATCAGAATATTTTCCTCCCGATAACAGACAAACCTCAATACCGCGAATTAATCGCTTGTGATTATTGATGTCGACCTGTGCATAATATTCCGGATCGAGTGCTTTCAGCTTTTCCTGTAGAGCGGTAATTCCTTTTTCTGCAAATAGTGCCTCCAGTTCCTTTCGGAGTTCATCATTGCGTTCAGGAAGATCATCCATTCCATTTAGCAACGCATCAATGTACAATCCACTTCCACCTGCACAAATAACAACTTCATGCTTGTTGAAAAGTTCGTCAAGTACTTTGCGGGCTTCTGTTGCCCACTGACCTGCATCGCATCTTTGTGCGACAGATAAATTTCCAATAAAGTGATGTGGTATACTTTGCATTTCCTCCTTCGATGGCGCAGCAGTTCCTATAGGCAATTCACGAAACAGCTGACGCGAATCAGCTGAAACAATCTCAGTCTTAAAATGTTTTGCTAATTCAATGGCAACGGATGTTTTGCCAACAGCGGTAGGTCCAAGTACAACAACTAATAAAGGAGAGGACATTAAAATTCTTCCGCGTCGGGCTCCAC
>CAYUTR010000039.1:0-20840 GCA_964447465.1 uncultured Chryseobacterium sp. | reverse complement strand
CGGAAGTGTAATCGCGGTGACGTTAACAGGTGGAACATTCTCGGTTGCAACGCTCGTAGGTTTTGTAACACTTACCGGAATTGCATCACGAAACGGCATCATGATGATTTCGCATTACATTCACCTTGTAGAGCACGAAGGAGAAACTTTCAACCGTCAAATGATCATTCGCGGTTCCCTCGAACGTCTGGTTCCTGTGTTGATGACCGCTCTTGTTGCAGCGCTGGCATTGATCCCACTCACACTCGATGCGCAGGCATCAGGAAAAGAAATTCTTTACCCGGTTGCTGTCGTTATTCTCGGTGGATTGATCAGCAGTACCCTTATGGATATGATCGTAACTCCGGTGGTGTTTCACACGTTCGGAAAGAAGGCGATTGAGGAATATGTTGAGCGGAAAAAGAAAACATGGTGATCGTTAAACAGAACTCATTGATTGCATAGCAATTGCATTTAACAACATCGCGCATCTATAGCCTGTAACCTGTTGAAAATCAGTTTAAATCTAAATTTGAAACCCTCGATATTCCAAACCAAAATGAAAAAACAACTATTGCTTTATTCGCTTTTGTTATCGGATTAGTTTCCCTGAACTTCCGGTTGATTTATCTTGTACAAAGTATCGGATTCGCTGATCAAAGCCGGACTCTAGATCGCACGAGCAATTGTTTCTCATTGCTGAACCAAATCAAATCCCAAGAATGTCGTCGTGATCATCATCTCTGGGATCTTTGCCATCACCTTCCCTCGTGTAAGCAAAAACACAGGCGATAATGACACCGGCAATCAGAATGAGAGACGCAAGAATTACCCAGTCGTTCATGGCACAGGAATTTGGATGTTTTCATTTTCAGGTTGATCGACGTTAACCAGCCCATTGAGCATTCGCATCACATCTTTTTGATTGTTGAGATTGTACTTGGCGGAAGTTTGCACGAGACCCACACGAATCGACCAACTACCTTCAGGAATTGCCCTGAATAAATCTTCATCTGTTCTATCGTCACCAACTGCCAGAATGAAATCCCAATCTTCTTTCCCTATCCATCGCTGGGCTGCTTGTCCTTTATCAATACCGCGTGGCCTTACTTCAATCAGCTTCTTACCTTCCATCACCTGGAAATCGAGATGATTGCCGAGCTCGGTTAACCGATGATGCAATTCTCTTGATCGGGTGAAGCCTAATTCATGGTCAGCGTTTCTGTAATGCCATGCAACGGAAAGATCTTTTTCTTCGAGAAAAGATCCCGGACATCGATCCGCAAATACACTCATTTCCTGAACGACCATCGGTTTCCAATCAGTAGAGATAAAAGGTGCACCTTCCCATTCGGCACCAGGAATCCGGAAGTAGCCACCATGCTCCGCGACCAGATCAATATTTATTTCACCAAGCCAATCGTGAAGCACTTCTTTGTTTCTTCCGCTGATGATGACAACTGCGTTGCGTTCGTCCTTGCTTAGTTTATCGAGCAGTTGAAGAGTGTCGTCATTGGGCATCGCAAGATGCGGGTAACGCGAGATGGGTGATAATGTTCCATCATAATCCAAAAGCAATAATCGTCTTTTAGCGTTTGCGTACTGGTTCAACATAGTTTTTTCTGTTTCCGTACTCAGAATTTTGATCTTCATTTCTTCCTGTTCGTGTCGCGCAGTATTCAACGTTGCTATGAAGTGATCTGCCCATTTCACCACGTCGTAATTCTTTAAACGGCGCTGCATAAACGCATTTCGCGCCATCTGTTCTTTGACGGGCATGTTAAGCGCCATGTTAAGTGCGCTTGCAATTTCTCTTCGGTCTGTCGGGTTTACTATGAGCGCTTCACCAAGCTCATTGGCAGCTCCCGCTCCTTCACTTAGAATAAGGACGCCCCGCTTGTCACTTCGACTCGCTATAAATTCTTTTGCAACCAGATTCATTCCGTCGCGTATTGGAGTTACAAGGGCTACATCAGCCGCCGCATACAACGCACAAAGCTGGGTGAAGTCAACTGCTTTATATTGATAGATGACCGGTGACCATTCCATCGAGCCCAACCGACCATTGATCCGGCTAACCAATCCCTCAATCTGTTCTTTTAATTCTTTGTACTTAACAATGATGTCGCGCGAAGGAACGACAACCATAAGGAGCGTTACCTTTTGGTAATATTGAGGATTTTGCTGAAGGAATAATTCAAAACCTTCCAGGCGATTCAGAATTCCTTTCGTGTAATCCAATCGATCAATAGAGATCACGAGACTTGCTTCGCCCAATCGTTTTCGGAGTCGGTTTCGTTCTTCAAATATTTCGGTCTGCCCCATCATGCTGTGAAACTTTCCGAAATCTATACCAACAGGAAAAATGTCGACTGTTACAGTTCGCTCGGGAGACGTTACGCAACGGTGAGATGTTTCATGACCCAGCAGGTGTTTCACAGAACGAAGAAAGTATTGTACGTAGGAACTCGTGTGGAAACCAATCAGGTCGGCGCCTAACAATCCCTCAAGTATCGCTGTTCTCCACGCACCCGGTAGCATGCGGAACAATTCAAACGATGGAAAAGGAATGTGAAGAAAGAATCCAATCGTGGCGTCAGGAATTCTGGTCCGCAACATTGCAGGCAGTAGCATGAGATGATAGTCGTGTATCCAGATTACATCGCCCGGTTCATATACCGACATTATCTCATCGCAAAAAAGCTGATTGGCTTTAATGTAGTGATCGAAGTATTCATCCTTGTAACGCGCATACGAAGGAAAGTAGTGAAACAATGGCCAGATGGTATCATTGCAGAAGCCGTTGTAGTGTTTGTCGCGTGTAACCGTAGGTAGAAATACCGGATGCAGCGCAAAGTCGGTGTCCTGAATATGTACATCCATTTTTTTCTTCTGATATTTTTTCTGAGAAATATCCAAAGTTCCGACCCAAAGGGTAGATCGAAATGAACTTTCATCAGCAACACCAACTTTACTTTGTAAAAAGGACTTAATACTTGAAACTAATCCGCCCGCACTTGGTGCAAGCCTGGAAATTCCGTCCTCTTCTACCGTTTGCACAGGTAAACGATTCGATACAATTAACAAACGTTCTTTCATTTCAAAGCTCCTTCCTTTAATAAAACTGTCCGCGTTGGATATGGTATTTCAATATTGTATTCGTTGTATGCTTCAAGAATTGCTTTAACAAATTCGTGCTTGATGAGGTATTGATCTGTGAATTCTTTACCGCGAAGTATCACGGAGAATTTAACGGATGAATCGCCCAATGTGTGGTATCTGATGAAGGGATCAAAATCAGGAATGCCACCAATAACGTTTTTCATCACTTCTTTACCCGTTTCAATAGTTACTTCTTCTACGCGTCGGAGATCACTTCTATAACTAACACCAAGCTCTACAAGCACCGCCATTTCCTTTTCAGGTAAATAGTAATTGGTGACAATTGCTGTCGCAATTTTTGAGTTGGGCACGATGATGTAATTGTTCGCTAAGGCCCTGATAATTGTATTCCTCCACGTGATGTCCGCAACGTATCCTTCCTCTCCGGAATCCAGTTTTATGTAGTCACCCAGACGAACTTGTCGTGAGGCAACGACTTGAATTCCGGAAAACAGATTGGTGAGCGTATCCTGCAATGCAAGAGCTACAGCCAATGCCCCAACACCCAATGCAGTGAGCACTGGTGTAACCGGAATACCGATCATCTGTAACACAACCAGACCGAATATGAGGTAAACCGCGATGCGAACTATGTTCGTTACAATGGATGTCGAAGGATACAAACCCGCACTTTTTGCTTTAAACCGGATCAGACCGACAAGAACCCGGCTAATGACGATAGCTATGGAAAGTGCAACGATTGCGAAGAACATCTTTCGCACAACAGCACTATTCTGAATGCCGTGATCGGAATTACGCAGGGCAAGGTACAAGCCGATAACAAATGACCATAGCATCGCCATTCCACGCAAGGAGGATAAGAGAACATCACCGGCCTTCCATTTGGTTTTCAGAATAGGACGCGACAATTTGGTGAGAACATATTTCTCCAAGAATATTCCAATGCCGAGACTGACAAGGAAATAGATTACAGGAATCAAATATGTCTCCCAGCTATTCATTCTTCAAAAAAGAATTTGTCCTGATTAAACGCGGGCTTCAATTCGTCGATCCACGCTGCCTTCGGATCGTATTCTGCGAAGAACGGTCGGGCAACCCAGTTTGGATCTCGTCCTTGCAGGAAACGAAGCACCAATACTTTTTGGATTCCAACTACGGAAGGAACTTCTGATACGCCTAACACTTGCACCTTACCCGGAGTGCAGGACATGCTCGGTCCGCGAACAGTTCTACAAATTCCGCTAACCTTCTGATAAGCGGTCCGAAAGATTTCCCAGGCGCGTACAAGCGGCACTTCAAAATATTCTCTCGCGCCCGTATCGCGGGCAATGAACATGTAGTAGGGAATACAGCCCAATGAAACTTGCTTTTGCCACATTTCAGCCCAAATCGCAGGTGAGTCATTGATGTGTTTAAGTACTGGAGACTGTGTTCTGATCTGTACACCCGCTTCTCTAATTCTGGAAATTGCTTCAGCAACAGGATCAGTAGACAACTCAACGGGATGACTGAAATGCGCCATGAGCGCGAGATGAATGCCATTTAACTTTACTTCTTCAAATAAACGCAGAAGATCCTCCGCGTCATCATCGGTTGTAAAACGATACGGCCAGTAGGCAAGCGCTTTTGTTCCGATGCGAATAGTCTTAAGATTTGGGAGATTCGCTTTCAGAAGTGGCTCAATATAGCTGCGCAGAATTTTCGTGCGCATCACCATTGGATCACCGCCAGTAAATAATACATCGGTTACTTCGGAATGTGCGCACAGATATTCAATCAACTGTTCGCTTTCGCGCATTGCAAATTTCATCCCTTCCATTCCAACAAACTGAGGCCAACGAAAACAAAAAGTACAATACGCGTGACAGGTTTGTCCCTGTTGAGGGAAGAATAGAACAGTTTGTCCATACTTGTGTTGAAGCCCATGAAGTTTATTCCCTTCAAGGGATGGAACATTATGTTCTAGTTGTCCGGCTGGATGTGGATTGAGTTGAGCCCGAATTGAATTAGCGATGGCTTTGATTTCATTTTTGCCAGCACCGTTCCGCAAGGCAACTTCCATTTCGGAGAATTGCAAGAGGTTCAGCATTTCCTTCTGCGGAAAAGTTAGTCGGAATATTGGATCGTTGGGAACATTGTTCCAATCGATCAGCTCATTGATCACATAATCATTGACTTTAAATGGCAGCACATTACCAACTACTTCAATATTGAACAACTCCTCTTCTGTAAAACGTTTGAGCTGTGGAATTGTCCGGAATGAACTTAGCCCGTACGATTTATACGCTGGTGTCACCTTCTTCTCTAAAGCTATCGTCTTCATAACATCAGGTTTTAAATGAAGCTTCACTCACCAGTCAACCATGACTTAGACCGGTGAGCAAATCGCTTCTAAAACAACAATTAGTAGTGAATACACTTCGCGGGGCTTTCCCTATCACTACATGCAGAGTGAGAAACTTCAGGCGTCTCACGATGTAAAAATACCTTTCCAAAAAACTTTTGAGCAGGGACTTAAATCCCCGCAGGCTACTTTTAAGGAATTTTTAAGAAATCAGATTCTGCCAGTGGTGAATGCCCGCTGGCAGAATCATTAAGATAAACATTGCGCAATTGCTGTTCAGGCAATGCAGGTTGCGCACAATATAAATTACGCCCTGAATGGTACAGAAACAGAGGGTAATTGAATACAAGGTAATCTTGGGCTATTGAAGTCAACGGAGACTTTAGTTCCTACGCAAGAATATTGGTTGGAAGAATCCTGGGTCTGTATCCATCATATGCATTCCGTATTGACGCGTGTATAGATTGCACTACTCGTTACTTTGTAGCGTTTCGATTTCGATTGCGATCAGATAATCCGTGAAGTCTGCTTCGAAATAAGAGATTGCTGCTTTCAGGCGAACTCTACGAATTGGGTTCCGTTCTTCCTCGAACTCACGAATTAATTCGGTGTGCAACTTTTTGAGAGACTCTGGAACTTGCCATTCGGGAATGCTTTCGGAAGTGAAAACCGAACGGACATAATCTCCGAGGTTCTCCAGATCATCTACATCCAGCGCTTCGTCAATGTGTAAAAGAATAATATCTCTCAATGATGAATCCATAATGTTCTGAAAAAGCCCGTGTTAGACACGGGCTCGATTTAACTTAAACAGTAATTAACCAAAAGGCACCTGCAAATATCAATACGCCACTTTTAACACCGCGGGGACTTAAGTCTCTTTTCTTCTATTCCAAAAGGCCTTATTTTGTTAAACTATGAAATTTGACCTCTATCAATTCTATTTCAATAACTCACTCATACTGGATAGTCTGACGACGAAGAGTAAAAAAATGTTACTCGCGACGATTCAGAAGAGAAAGTTTAAGTCGGCTAAAACAATTTATCGGGAGGGCAAGAGTCCGAAAGGTGTTTACATTCTCCGTAAAGGAAAGGTGAAAATTTATCAGACAGGTCAGGACGGAGTAAAACAGATCATGTACATCTATACACCGGGTGAAATGTTTGGTTATCGTCCGATTATCTGCGAAGAAGTACATCCTGTTTCAGCTGTGGCGCTGGAAGAGTGTTCCTGTGATTTTATTCCTCGCGCACATTTTTCAAAATGTCTTTTGGAATCCAGCGAGTTGTGCAGGATTATTATGAAGTCGCTGAGCCATGAATTTACTGTTTGGGTAAATAATATCAGTGTGTTTGCACGCTATCCCGTAAAGTCACGCGTTGCGCTGGCTTTATTGATCCTACAGGAAAAGTTCAAGACAAAAGAAAAAAGCAACGAAGTCACCATGTCCCGTAACGAGCTTGCAAGTTATATCGGCACTGTGAAAGAAATGGTGGTACGTGTATTGCAGGAATTGCGAAGCCAGAAAATTGTGGAAACACAGGGCAGTAAAATCCGGATATTGAATCCCGAAGCTCTGAAAGCCTTAGTGCAATTTTATTAAGTACTAATGTTAGCGTAGGTCCACCATTCAAATTTCGTAACTTACCGTCTGGCGCCATGCTGTTAAATTTTGATTTATGAAGATCAGAAACCTTTTGATCATCGGATTTCTGTTTCTAACGCTGATCTTTATTTCGGTGTATTTCGTCAACCAGCGTTTGTCCAATGAGGTTCTGACCAACACGACCTATTTAAATAATTCGGAGACCATTATCCGCAATTCCAACCTGATTCAAAAGGGAATAATAGAAATGCAAAGTGGATTCAGAGGTTTTTTGTTAACTACTCAGGAAACATTTCTTCAGCCGTATTATAGCGGGTTGAACAGCGTTCCGAAACTTATAGCCGAACAAAGATTGTTGTTATCCAACGGACAGCAGGTTGCACGGCTAGATTCAATCACCGTCCTTCACATAGCATGGGTTGAATATGCCGACTCATTAATCACCGCAAAAAAGGATACGCTTCCGGAGTCAGTACGAAAATATCAACGGCTTTTTGACAGCAAGCTTAAGATGGAAGTCGGGAAAAATCTGAACGACAGGATACAAATGATATTTCTTGAACTGGATAATTACGAATACAATATACGCCAGCGACGACGTGAAGCATTACAGGAGTCTATCAAAAGCACGAGAAATATTTCACTTGCGCTTACGGTAATTTCATCACTGATCGTAATCCTCTTGAGTGCGTATGTCATTCACACAATTACGCGCAGAATAAACAAAATGATCAGGCATGCAGAAACAATTTCGCAGGGAAATTTCCTAACGATAACAGATCATCGCAAAGATGAATTTCAAAGCCTTGTTAGTTCACTGAACCAAATGTCTCAGACACTCGCTGTGAATTTCAAGGAACTCACATCGAAGAACCAGGAATTAGATCAGTTCGCCTACGTGGTCTCTCATGATCTGAAAGCACCTCTTCGCGGCATTTCCAATATTATTTTGTGGATTGAAGAAGATCATGAGGCTGATCTGACGCCGGATATTAAGCAGAATCTTGCACTGATCAAAGGGAGGACTGAACGTCTCGAAAAAATGATCAACGGCATTCTGGAGTACGCGCGAATTGGGAAAACGCGAAAGGGAGCGGAGAATGTCAATACTCTCAAATTGCTCAATGAAATTAAGGAGTTGATAGTGCCTGATCGGGTGCGATTTAACGTTACTAAAAATATCCCTGATGTATTCACAGAACGCCTCCACCTGGAACAGGTGTTTTCCAATCTGATCGGGAACGCAGTGAAGCACAATCCATCAGAGAACGCTGTTGTAACAATTAACGGATCGGACAAAGGCACTTATTTTGAATTTTCGGTATCAGACAATGGTCCCGGGATTGAGAAAATATATTTTGAAAAAATATTTATCATCTTTCAAACGTTACAGGAGCGAGATGCCTTCGAAAGCACCGGAGTTGGTTTAGCTATCGTAAAGAAACTTGTTGATGATCATAAAGGGACGATAACAGTCGAATCCGAGTTGGGCAAGGGTACAACATTTGTATTTACATGGCCGAAAACAGAAAGGAGACAATAGGGATGATGAAAAAGATATTGTTGATCGATGACGATTATCTCGACGTAGAAAGCGTGAAGAGGGTGCTCAAAAAACTGAATGCTCCACATGAGCTGTTCGTCGCTCACAATGGTGTGGATGGATTAGCAATGCTTACGGGAAACACACCGGAAAGAGTTAAAATTGTTCCTGACATCATTCTCCTTGATATTAACATGCCGAAGATGAATGGGATTGAGTTTCTCGGCATCATTAAAAGTTACTACAGCCTGAACAGTATCAAAACTTTTATTCTTACTACATCATCTGAAGATTACGACAAGATTGCTTCTGAGAATTTGGGCGTTCACGGTTATATCCTGAAGCCATTGAATTTTAAGGATAAAGCTTCGCAAGATGCATTGAAACTATTGGAGGAAATAATGCGCTAGAGAAGTAAAGTACTTTTATCCTGTATTTCAGTTATGACAATCTCACTCGTAATTATTTTTCTCGTTGGCTAGATTGCCATTACCAGGGAGCATTAGATCCTCGTTTTAGCCGCCGGTTTAGGTAAAACCAAAGAGAAGTATCTCGAATTGTTTTACCTATGTTTTACCAACTCAATTTCACCACCTTAGGAAAACAAAGAAAGACAGATCTAATGACCTGTCTTTCAAATGTACCCGTAGAGATTGTGAGTTCGAACCCCGCCCGAACGCTTTTTCAGGCGGGCGGGCTGTTTTGGGAGGATTTGAATAGCGTCCAATTTCTCATACAGTCCCCACAAGTTAAAGAGATATGATTGCTTCAACCTTACTGTTCTGACTAACGTGGAATGATGAAGAATGAACTAGTATGCAGGTCCAAACGTAAACCAAAAGAGCAGAGAAAATCTCTGCTCCTGGTCCGCAAGTGTTAATTCACGATAACACCTGATTCATGCATAGCCGTTAATTCCGAATGAATTTTTCAGTGACCACTTCTCCTTCAGACTCAATTCGTACAAAATAAATTCCCATCGCCCATTCCGAAACATCAACCATTTCACTCGATGCCGAAGTGATGAAACTGGTCATCAACTGGCCAGATGAATTGTATATTTCAATGTTTGTGTTCTCCTGTGGAGTATTGAGCTGAATCGTCAAAGTTGTCTGTGCCGGGTTTGGGAATACATTTAACTGAATTGACGTTTGTTCAATTTCCGTTTGAACATCCTCTTCTTGTGCCACACGCAAAGACGTTCCATCCACCGATGCACGATAACGCCACACAAAACTGTTGAAAGTTCCTGTCGTGGAAGTCAGCGGAGAATTAATGGCAAAGTCGTTGTCCATCTGTGCAGTTCCCATGTACGAACCATTCACGTAGACCCAATCGTTACTGAAGAGCGCAATTCGTGCCGGTTTCATGTGTTCTGCAGCATCGTTGTTCATGTAGGAGTGATTCTGCCAGGCTGTAGCTGCCATAAAATTTCCATTGAGCGGCATCTTCACCACGTAAATGTGATTTTTCATTGGCACTGTTGCCGGCATCGCAGTGGCATCGATATTGAATACATTGTCATTTGTCCATGTGCCGGTGAAGTATACGGCGCCGCCCACCCCGAAGCGCGCCACAACGTCATGACCGAACGTAGTTCCGTCGCAACTGAATGAATGAGCCCAGTTGGCGCCAGCACCAGGGTTAAGCCGCACTGCATAGGCACAACTGTTGGCGCCGTTTCCTGTAAGCGCACTTGTTCCGAAAGCACCCGATGTTACTCCTATATAAGTGCCGGTAAGAAAGACAGTATTGCCAACTACGCACACGCCCGAACCGGAAGAGCGGGGCTGGTCAGGGCCGGGATCGAATCCACGCGATTGCGAGTTCACTTTATTAGGTGCCAGAAATCCGTTCATATCAACCATCGTGACCACAAAGGCTTCATTCGCCGGAGCAATTGTGCTCGTAAAAGGAAAACCTTCCATATTCCAGTAAAGAGGTCCGTTGTATGTTCCAGTTATTGCAATGCGTGATCCGGACATGCTGATGTCTATGACTTCAGAGCCCGGCAAAGCGCGGAGCGGAACAATCCATGCGGGGTTCAACGTACCTGCCAGATTAAATGCATAAACACGCATGCGGTTGCTTGTCGTGAGTGGAGTTTCATTCACCGCTACGTACACCCTGTTTTGGGATGATGGACTGGAAACACTTCCCGTAGTGATGTGCGCAGAGTTGTGAATGTAGTTCGCATCATCCTGTATAGTATGCACACCCAAGAGACAGCCGTTGTAACTGTAATAGGCAATGAAAATTCCGCTTCCGGTAATGTTGATTCCTCCCGGCATTGGACAAGGTGGGGGGCCTGCGCCAATCCCACTGAAAAATGTGGCATTGCCTCGAAAACGCCCACTGACAAATACCATTCCCTGCGTATTCCACGTATCCATAGAATGACACGTTACAAAACCGAATGGCGTAGTTGGAATACCTCTTGCGACCCAGTCCTCTTCACCACACGCAGTGTATTTGACTAAGTAACTGCTTTCAATCCCAGCACCTATAATGGTAAACGGACCGAACTGCGTGCTCTGCTTGAATGTGCCGGTTGAATAAACATTACCAGCTTGATCGACATCAAGTGCGACGCCATTGTCGACGCTTATTGTGTTTGTCGTTGTCTTGGGCCATGATGTGCTCATTGTCACCATACCAGGAAGTGCATCGATATTGTTCGGCAGACCGTTACGGCAAAATTCGGTTAAGGGTATGGCATCACCAACTTGCGCCTGTGCTGATTGAGCCTGGTAATCGATATTCGCGCATCCAATGTTATTTGGTGTATTAATTACATCAATTGCATCACCGTTTAACCGGGCGCGAAAAATTCTTCCATCGGGCGTAAGCTGCATTTTTGTGCTGTTTCCAAACAAAGGAAAATCTACTGTTGTATTAAAATCGCAGGAAGGTGCTGGTGAGTACGGATCGCAGTCGATCAACCAGAGATCGTATTGTCGTAGGACTTCGTCATCAAACGAATTAATAAAATTATCATGCGTGCCGCTGACATACAACACGCGCGAGTTGGGACTGAATGATGCACCGTAAGGGGAATAATTATTCAACATCGGCAAAGTTTGCAGGAACATAAATTGACCCGTTGATGAATTGAACCGATATAGGTTAGTATGGCCACCATTCACCATAGTGCGGTTTGTGTAGCTCGCGTAGTGCCCATCAGGTGAAAATTTGATCTCATTGGATACGTTTAATGGTGTCGTGCCAAAATGTGCTGAATAATTTGCTTCGCTGATCACAGGAGTAGGACTCACTCCAGCGGCCGTAACCAAGTATGCATATAAACTGGTATTGGTAGCGCCCGCAGGCTGGTTAGCAGGTGGAGGAGAACAGATATAGGTAGGCGTGGCAGGTGGCACTATGATCGGTTTGACAACAACCCAGTAATCAACTCCATTTGGGTGCGCGCAGGCCGTGAGTGCTTCAGTGGTATACGAACCGAAAGTTCCTGCAGTGAAACCCATTTGCGTGGCAGTACTTAAGAATCCGGTGACAAAGTTAAAGGTGTAATACTCCAATCCACGATTGGCACATCCGGGACCGCCGAATTTTCGATCGGATACCGTGAAGATGTAAAAATCATTAGGACCCGCAGCTACATTCGGCACGATCAGTACACCTTGTGATCCTCCTCCTCCGTTTGGATTACCGTTCATGCAACCTGTACAGATTGCCGTGCCTGCGCTGTTGAAAATACTTTTACCATCAGTATAAAACATGAGGTTACCTGCACCATCGCACCACATCGCTGCATCTTCTATGGAATTAATCGGTGGTGCCGTCGGTAGCGGCATGTCCGTTGTAAAATCATAGCTTGCATTATTACCGAATACCCATTGGTTGTACTGTTGGGCATGGAGTGTAACTACCGCGATCACTGAAAAAAGGAAACTCAACATGAGTTTTGAAAGGTGGACGTGAAATGAAATAACTGTTTGTGTTTTTTTTCTATGTATCATGGGTTTGGTTTTTTGATGAAAAAAGTGAATTGAAGTTGGTTGATGAATCAGCACATGACGTGTTATTCCATGCGTATCACTTTCTTCGTGGTAATTCCTTGTTGGGTTCGCACGCGTATGAAGTAAATACCGTTCGGAATTGAGGTTAGATCGAGCACTACCTTGCCTGCCTGTGTGGCCTGCGTGAAAAGAAGTTTCCCTGAAACATCTACAAACTCCACTTCTGCATCGTCATCGACACCGCTCACAATGATGTATCCGCCTGACGGATTAGGGAAAACATCGATCACATTTTCGTCCGGTTGTTCTGCAACGTTTGTGCACAGATCAACAGTAACCTGCTGAGCGGCAGAATCTGTGCAGCCGTTACTATCGGTATAGGTGTAAACGATATCCCATGTTCCCGCAGTCGCTGCCGCAGGATCAAACTGCGCGCCGCTCACACCAGGACCGGAATAAATTCCGCCAGAAGGAGAACCTGCGGAAAGCGTTATGGGATTCCAGTTGATGCAGCTGAATGTGGGCGATTGCACATAGGTAACAGAGGGAAGAGCATTCACTGTCACACAAATCATTGCGGTCCCGTTGCAACCGTTTGCATCTGAAATACTCAATGTATAGCAGGTCGTCACTGTCGGACAAACCGTTATCACGTTGCCACTTAGATTGCCGGGCATCCATGTGTATGTATAGGGCGCTGTTCCTCCGCTCACTGTTCCTGCGTTTAAAACCGAACAGCCTCCGGCGCATATTGTACTTGGTGTTGCTGAAGGAATTGCGGTGATCGCTGCAGGTTCTGTAATCGTTGTTGTAGTTTGTGCGGAACAACCATTCGCATCCGTGACGGTGTAAGTATATGTTCCTGCGCACAAGCTGTTCATAGAACCGCTGTACGTGTATGAGGGAACACCGCCCGTCGCCGACAGGGTGACGGTGCCGTTACAGTTTCCGTTACAAAGATTATCAGTATGACTTTCCGAAAGTGCAAGTTGCGGCGGTTCTGTAATCGTCGCGCTTGCGGTGGTTGTACAACCGTTTGCATCGGTAACGGTGAACGTGTATGAACCTGCACAGAGATTATTCGGTGTGGGCGAATAAGAGTAGGAAGGTGTTCCTCCATTTGCAGTGAGTGTCACGCCGCCGTTGCACGAACCGAAACAAGTTGCGTTAACCACTCCGCTTGTACTTAGCGTGAGGAGCGTGGGCTGCGTGATTGTAACAGTAGCGGTTGTCGTGTTGCTCAGTGCATCGGTGACTGTTACTGAGTAAGTGCCCGCACAAAGTCCTGTGATTGTGTCATTGGTCGAGCCGTTGCTCCAGAGATACGTGTACGGTGAAGTTCCGCCGGAAGGAGTCACCACTGCGGTTCCGTTGCATTGTCCGGAGCACAGTGGAGAGGTTTGTGACGTAGTTGCACTCAGCGGCTGAGGGTTGGAATATTTTGCAACGTAAATGTCATCTAAGCCAACTCCGGACAGGTTGACTGTTCCCGGACCCGGGTCAAAATCAGCGGGAGGATCAAAAATACCTGTCACGTAAAAATTGGGACCGTCCGTATTTATTCCATATCCCCGGTCGACGGAACTAGTACCTCCAATAGTGAAGGCAAATGTATAGTTCCCGAATGCATCATACTTCGCGACAAATACATCTTGTGTGCCGGAGGAAACGAGATTGGATGTTGAAGGGCCTGGATCAAAGTCGACAGTTCCTGAAAAGCTGCCTGTAATATAAGTGGTGCCGCTTGCATCGACGTCAATATCATAAACCTCATCGCTGGATGTACTCCCAATACGTTTTGCATAAATATAATTTCCTCCGTTATCGTACGCAGCGATAAAAACATCTTCGAAACCGGCAGAGACAAGGTTGGTTGTAGAAGCGCTCATATCAAAATCGGCAGTGGTTTCAAAATCTCCGGCTACGTAAATCGTTCCTGAAGCATCCGCATCGATCGAAACCTTGGTCATGCCGTCGCTGTCCCCACCTCCGATTTTTCCGGCCCAGATATAGGCCCCCGTGGGCGAATATGCTGCAACATAAATATCATAGAAACCCGAAGAAGTTAAATTCGCTGTGCCAGGACCCGGATCAAAGTCTGCGGTCGCCCAAAAAATTCCGGTTGTATAACAATTGCCTGCTGCGTCAATCGTAATATCATACGCATAATCGCCGTTGGTACTTCCCATTTTACCAGCCCATGTGTAATTCCCATTCGCGTCGTACTTGGCTACAAAGCAATCTGCGAAACCGGTTGTAGTCAGATTCTGAGTCCCGGCGCCGGGGTCAAAATCGCAAGTGCCTCCAAAATATCCCGTGATGTAAACCAATCCAGCGTTGTCAACTGCGATGCTTCTCACTTCATCAGTTGTTGTACCGCCGATTTTTTTTGCCCACACGATCGTGCCCGTGGACGTGTATTTCGCAAAGAAACCATCGGAACTCCCGGCATTGGTCAGGTTTGTGATGCCTGCATTTGGATCGAAATCTACTGTGCCCTGGTAGAAGCCGCAGATATACACATTCGATGACGCGTCAACAAAAATCTTGAAACATTGATCGGCTGAGCTTCCACCGATTGCTTTCGCCCACGCGAGCGCGCCGGTAGCTGTGTATTTCGCAAAGAAGATATCGGATGATCCGGCACTCGAAAGATTAAACGTTCCAGCGCTCGGATCAAAATCAACTGTATTTGAAAAATATCCGGCTACATAAACATTCCCTGCAGCATCACTGGCTAGACTCTGACTATAATTAGGACCGGTGCTACTGCTCAGGGCGCCGGCCCATTGGTAGTTCTGTGCGTTTGAGCTCAGGCAAATCAGCACAGCCGAAAGAAGAGTGCATAGTTTTCTCATGTTAATGTATGCCAGATTGGAGCGGATTTATTGTCAAAAATATTCGACGCGATAACGGACGGTTTGCGTAGTAACCAACGGAAGTCAATTCGTAACCATCGGATATGTTTTTGTAACCATCGGTAATTCAGCTTCTCTTTCTTCGAATACATTCTGCCTGCGACTGATCTTCGTTTATATTTGATCATCATGAAATGTCTGAATGTCCTGACCGCTTTTTTGCTCTGCACCATGTGCTGCATTGCGCAGGAACCCTATTACCGTCATTTCGGTGTGGAGGATGGATTACCGAGTACTGAAGTGTACGACATCCTGCAGGACCGTAGTGGTTTCATCTGGATTGCTACCGACCGCGGCGTCAGTCGGTACGACAGTTATTCGTTCCGCAGTTTCAGTTCCGCAGACGGTCTTACCGACAATACGGTTTTTCATCTTGCGGAAGATGCTGCCGGGAACATCTGGTGCGGTACGCTGAACAGTAAGCTCTGTTATTTTACTGGGGAAACGATCGTTGCTTATAAACATAATTCAGCACTGGCCCCGCATTGGAACCATGTCATGCAGTCGCTAGACGTCACTGAAGCGGGAGAAGTACTTATCGGCTACCAGCAAAGCGGATGTGTACGTATCGATGCGACGGGAAAATATTCAGACCCGCTCGGTAACAAAGATTCTGCCTCGCGTTTCGAAATATTTATGGAAGGTGAAAATTATATTTATGGTTCCCGGTTTCAGAATATCAGCTTACTCATCGATTACGGTCTTCAACTTGTGCGTGACGGTAAGCGTACGCAAATCGTATTGGATACAAAGTCGCCGACTTATTATTTCAACGTTCTCCGGATACAGAACGGCACGGTGCTGGTGGCGATCAATTCTGAGTTGATCGAGATTTCTGTAACCGGGATTGTGCGCCACCACAGTTTCAATACTTCCATCAACGAGCTCAATGAGGATACTGAAGGAAATATCTGGATCAGCTTTCGCGGCAAAGGTGTACGGCGATACCCAATAAACTCTGATTTTTCCGGTGAAGACTACATGACTTTTCTTCCGGGAGAAACAGTTACAGATGTGTTCCAGGATAGCGAGGGCGGCTACTGGATGTCGACACACAATCATGGTGTGTTTTATCTTGTTTCACCCAATGTCCATTACTTGCTACCAACAGGTAGCGTAGCGGTAACCGCAATTGCATCTACAGCAGACGGTCGGGTGCTGCTCGGTACCGCCGGCGGTTTGCTTCATACATGCACGCAAGGGAAGATCAGCTCAACCCGCGATGTCAACAGCAGGCCAGATGTTCCTTCATTTTTTCAGGACATCTATATTACACCTGATAACATAACATGGATTGCAACCAATCAAAATGATATTTGTCTTTCTGCTGATGGTGAATTGAACCAGCTTCAGGCTGGACAAACCCGCGCGATCTGTGCCGACGGTGAAGGTGGCGTGTGGTTCGGAGGAACAAATAAGCTTTACCAATACAGCGATGAGCGACTTCAGCGGGAAGGGTTGATCGTGCACAATACCCGCATCTATGAAATGTACTGGGATACATTAACGGAAACGTTAATGGTGGGAAGGTCAGATGGTTTGTTCAGCCTCGATAGCGGTCAGCTCACACTTTACCCTATGCCCGAAGGACCTGTAACCTCACGCATCAGTGCGATACGCCGAATGCCAGGTGGCGAACTTCTGATAGGTACTATTGGTGATGGCATCTGCTTTGTGAAAAATGATAAGCAACAGTACATCGGAACACGACAAGGGCTATCTTCATCAATCGTGAACGATCTGGACGTGGATGCGCAAGGCAACATCTGGGCGGCCACCAACACAGGACTGGCGCGCATCCGGCAACAGGGAGATTCGTTCGCTATAAGTTGCTTTTCCATTTATCATGGTCTACCGACCAACGAAATCCGTAAGGTGTTGTGTCGCGGCGACACGATCTGGATTGGAACTAACAACGGAGCAGCCTGGTTCATCCCGCGCGAGTTGGAATATGTCTCAGTAGCGCCGCCGGTTCTCATCCAGGAAGTGTTAGTGAATGGTGAAAAGGTGAAGATAAATTTTGCCGGAAACTTTTCCCATGATCAGAAACAAGTGCGTTTTTCTTTTCTCAGTATTTCATATCGTAACGGTGGCAATACAACTTACCGTTACCGCCTTGAAGGCCTTGACACCGGCTGGATTTATACGTCTAACCGTTCCGTGGAATATTCTGCGCTTCCACCCGGCGAATACAGGTTTGAGGTATTAGCAAGAAACGGCGATGGGACGTGGAGCGCATCTGTTGCTTCGTTTGCATTTGAAATTCAACCACCCTATTGGCTCACGCTATGGTTTTGGATATTGGTCCCTGCTCTGTTCTCCGGTGTTGTATGGTGGTTGGTAATGCTTCGAATGAGAAATATCCGTCGTAAGGCCCAACAGAAAACTATTCTGGCTGAATACCAAGGCCAGGCACTGGCGGCGCAGATGAATCCGCATTTTATTTTCAACTCGCTGAGCTCCATGCAATCGTTTGTGCTTGGTGATGACAAGGCGAACGCGCTGCGGTACATCGACCGCTTTGCATTTCTGATGAGGAAAAGTCTTGAACATTCTATGCTGAAATTTGTGCCGCTCGAAAAAGAGATCGAACTGTTGCGCGCTTACCTTGATATTGAAATGATGCGTTTCGGCGACAAAATTACCTACAGAATAATTTGCGATGCTTCTCTGACTGCAGGAATACAAGTTCCCGCAATGCTCGTTCAGCCTTTCGCCGAAAATGCGATTCGCCACGGGTTGATGCACAGGGAAGAACCAATGGGACAGATCGAGATTTCTTTCACGATGAAGAACGACGTTCTGTACTGCCGCGTAGAAGACAACGGTGTGGGCAGAGCGCGCTCTGCGGAAATCAACCGCACACGTCGCAAGCATGTTTCGTTCGGTTCATCCATTACAGAAGAACGGTTACGCCTGTTGTGCGAAATTGCCGGGCAAACGAATTCAATCACTTATACCGATAAGACCGAAGAGAATGGGCGCGCCGCCGGAACGATTGTCGAATTCGTAATTCCTTTCCGTAAACGAGAACAACATGCTGAGAGTACTGCTCATTGACGACGAAAAGAACGCGCTCAGCGCTTTGCGGAAACTGCTCGAACAGTTCTGCCCTGATGTTCATGTTATCGGTGAAGCGCAGACCGCGCTCGACGGACTGCGGCTCATAAGACAGCAGAATCCTGATATTGTTTTCCTCGACGTGGAAATGCCAGGCGGAACCGGCTTCGATTTACTGGAAGCGCTTGATAAAAAGAATTTCAGTACAATCTTCACCACCGCGCACGAGCAGTATACGATTCCTGCGATACGCGCGGGTGCAAGTGACTATCTTCTGAAGCCCGTGAGTCTCGACGAGTTGCGTGCGGCGATCCGACGCGTTTCCAATAATGAAAAAGCAGGCCTGGCGAGAACGGAAGATTTCCGCGTCAGCGTTTCCAACCATGAAGGAACGTGGTTCGTGCCGGTTGCAGATATCGTTTACATCGAAGCTGAAGGCCGCTATTCCCGTTTCTTCCTCACTGGTGGTGAAGAATATCCCGTTTCAAAGAATCTCGGTGAACTGCAAAGCGAGTTGGCACACATGAAATTTTTTCGTGTGCATAAGTCGTGGCTCGTCAATTGTCGGCACGTGACGCGTATCTCGAGTGCCGATGGCGGGTTTGCCATTCTGAGCAACGGGAAAGAGATTGAGATTTCGAGGAGAAAACGCGCTGATTTCATGAGGATGATGGAACCGGGAGCGGGGTGAGTGTTCAGAATTTATTTTTAGATAGAACCAATTCCACTACAGATTTTCCCATTGCACGATACTTGATTTTTCAGATCTGAAAAATCGTAAAACAAATTGGGTGTAATTAAAAATGGAACTAAGCTTAGCAAAGTTCCATTTCATTTCAATCGTACCCGGGACGGGACCTGCCTTCAGCGAGTCCCTCTTGCGTCTTCGTCAAAATGAAAAGGTAAAATCGCGGTGCGATTTACTTTTTAGTTGCAGGCGCTTGTTTGAACAAGTTCAACAACCGCCCTGCAACTAAAAAGGGATCGAAGCATAGCTTCAATCCCCTTTTCATTCATAAGTACCCGGGACGGGAGTTTATTGGTCTTTTCCCCATTTTACTCCTTTTAACCTCAAAGCCTTGGTATCATTGGCTTTCAGAGGGAATCAGGGTAAAGCGAAGACAGTGTGAATTAAACGAAAACAACTTATTCCGTCCCCTGTACCGTCCCCTGACTCTATTCCATACTTTCGGGTCATGGCATCAGCAACCTTCGTTCTTAAAGAACCAAAGTCCGAAAATCCGACCCTAGTCTATCTGATTTTCCGGTATTACAATCAAAGATTCAAGTACTCGACGGGTTTGCAGATCAAAACCAAGTTCTGGAATGCAGAAACTCAAAGGGCAAAGGAAACAAAGCAGTTCTCTGAATACCCTGAGTTCAATACGCGGATTCAAAAAATCGAGGCTGCCGTAAACAACGCCTACCGCAAACTCATAAACGATAATATTACCCCTACGCCCGAAAGACTGCGTTCGGAATTAAACAATGCTTTGCTTAAAAATGAGATCGTAAAGAAAAACGATCTTATCGCCTTCGCTCAGGAATTAATCAAGACTTCCATCAAGCGACCGAATACAATCAAACATTATCAGCAAACACTTCGTCAGCTTATCGCATTCAAACCACGTTTCTCACGTGCGTTGACTTTTGAGAACATCGACCTCGGATTCTACGAGGAGTTTCTCAAATACTGTATGGATAACGATTATCAAACCAATACTATTGGCGGTTACATTAAAAACGTGAAGGTGTTTATGAATGAGGCGTTGGATAGGAAACTAACTACCAACACGGAATTCAGAAACAGACGGTTTACCACATTGGAAGAGGACACAGAAAACATTTATCTCACGAGAAGTGAAATAGATATCCTATATGACTTCGATCTTTCAGGAAATTCCCGATTAGATAACGTTCGGGATTTATTCATCGTCGGGTGTTATACAGGTTTAAGATTCTCAGACCTGATAAAACTTGACGAACGAAATCTTATTGACGATAGAACCAAGCTAAAGATCAAAACAGAGAAAACGGGTGAACTGGTTATTATACCTCTGCACCGTTACATTCTCAACATCATGAAAAAGCATGAAGGTTTTCCTCAATACTCGATCAGCAACCAAAAAATGAATGAATACCTAAAGGAATTAGGTGAAATGATCGGATTGGACGAAAAGATTTTAATCTCTTTCACGAAAGGAGGCGTTAAACAGACTGAAGTATTTAAGAAGTATGAATTAATTACAGTCCACACGGCTCGACGTTCGTTTGCAACTAATGCCT
>CAYUTR010000038.1:13791-20901 GCA_964447465.1 uncultured Chryseobacterium sp. | reverse complement strand
TTCCTTCTCTTTTATTGTCATACTTAGGAAGGTCTTTCATCAAACCTAAACGCAGGTTTGGTTTTGGATTTCCAATCAGCGAAAGTGTTTTGTCAATGCCGCCGGCGAATGCACACGACACGATCATCGCAAAAGAAAAGCAGAGAAGAATTGGTTTACTCATGTGCAATGGTTTAGTGCAAGTTACTTCTAATTTTCGGTGTCGTCTTCTGTCGATTCGGAGAACGGAACTTTAGACCAATCAACAAAATTAATGCCGAGGTAGATAACATACTGCGCTTCACGGAAACGATAACTGGGCATATCAGTCAGATCGCCATCGCGTTCTTTCCAATTGCTGCTCGAGCCATCGGATCGGTACGACGCTCTGGCGCCAATACTTACTCTACGGTAGTTGAAGCGGAGATCAATACGAATCATTGGCGCACCGAAAGGATTTTTGTACCGCATCTGCAGGTTCGGTTGTATAGCAACTTCACGTTTCAGCTTCACGCACCCAAAGAAGAAGCCGGGAGCGACAACTAAGTCAACTGCTTTTACTTTTTTCAGAATGTCGTATCCGTAAATGCTCGTCATAAGTTCCCAGCCGCGGATCTGAAGTGTGGAAGTGTCGAGCGGACTTGTAATTTCTGTCGGATTATACAGCAGAAAATTAAAAGAGCAGTCGAAGTCAGAAGCGCGATTGATGTTCATCGTACCTGTTCCGCCAATACCATAGGTAATTAGCTGACTGAATTGATTGTCGCCTGTGAGGCCGAATTGATCGTTGAGTGCATACGGACGAAAATTCGTGAAGCCCGCGATGAACTGAGTTCTGGAAATTCCGGATGAACCATGGATTCCATCTCCACCATTCGCAACGGTTGCAAGCAACAGAAATACAATTACAAAAATCGATTTGCGCATAGGGGATATAAGATCGGAATTATTGCGACCACAAAAACCATCCGATGTAAGCAACTGCCTGCAGTTCGCGGAATTTATATCCTGGGAGTTCCAACATTCCGTTTGAATGTCTTTTCCAGATTGGAGCGGTGAGATCAAATCTTCCACTTGCGCGTGCACCGATGGATATTTTCCAGAAGTTCACCCGCAGGTCAATTTTCGCCATGGGTGCAATGAACGGATTTGTATATCTGCTCGCACCATAATCGAGTTTCAGATTACCGCAATAAAAACCAAGTCCGCCTGAAACATCAAAGAGTTTTGCAGGAACGATATCATATCCGTCGCGACAGGTAAGGAATTCCCATCCATGAAGTCGTGTTTTTCTCAATTGCCCGTCGAGTGTTGTCTCGTTGTTGAAGGGGAGATAATAGTGGAATGCGCAATTCCATTCGTATCGGAAATTATCATAGTCCTCACTGATTAATATTCCCAAACCGATTGTAGTGAAAGCAGGAAATCGCTGTCCGCCACCTGCAACGAAAATATCGTTCAGCTTCCAGGCGTGAAAATTAATGTTGCTTGCTTCTGCATGAAGGATGATGTTGTTGTCATTGATTGTGTCCGGAGGATTGGAAAATCGATCTTGCGCACACAGGTAACAACAGAAGAAAATTGACAACGCGATGAAGAGATATTTCATTTCATCTTATAACGTGAAATCAAGAGGAAGTTACTTCAGTATCCATATTCAACATCGCGATATCCGATGTACAACAGAAATTGCGCTTCACGGAAAGAGTACCCGGGAATCGCTTGGTCGCCTTCAGTTTTTCGCTTCCAGTTGTCTTTCGTCAAGTCGTATCGGTAAGAGAACCGCCCACCAATCGTAATTTTCCAGAAGTTGAACCGGATGTCAGTGCGGAACATCGGAGCGAAAAAAGGATTGGTATAGGATCCGCCTTCACCTTGCTGAAGATTTTGCACATCGAGTTTCAGATTGCCGTAGAACGCGCCGAATCCAGTTACAAAATCGAAATAGTCGCGTCTTACTAAGTTAAGAGCCAAAGTATTCGTCATTAACTCCCAACCTTTCAGGCGATACCTTGTTGCTTCGCCATTGGCGGCAATATAATATCGTTCGTCATTCGGGAAGACGTGAAATGCGACCATCAGTTCAGCTCCCGGAAATTTCTCACTGTCCTCTATGTATGGCTCCATACTGAAACTTATTGCGCCTCCATACGTTTTCAGTTCACGATATCCTTCGTGATTAAAATAGAGCGCGTTCAGTTGCCATGGATGAAAATTGGTAATGCCCGCTTCGAAGGTTACACGAAATGTGAGATCGTCGCCACCTTCATCGCCAGCGATCACAATGGGCAAATCATCTTCCTGCGCGTACACGTTGAATGAAAACGCGCAACACAGAAGTCCAAACAAAATCCTTTTCATCAACGAGACAATTACTATTTACGCAAAGTCACAGGGAAGTTACTTCAATTCGTTTCTGGTCACAGGTGTTATTCTCTAAAACGGAAACCAATGTAAGCCATGTACTGGATTTCCTGAAATTTGTATCCTGGCAACGGATCAAGCCCGGCATCTTTCCGCTTCCAATTGTCGTCAGTAATGTCGTAACGATAGGAGAATCGCCCTCCCAGGGAAAGGAATGAATAATTGAACCGTATTTCCGAGCGAAACATAGGCGCAACGAATGGATTTTTATAGAGCATTTTTCCTGCACCTTCAGTAACATTTACAGACGTGAGTTTGAGGTTTCCCCAGAATACACCGATGCCAATGATGAAATCTAAATGCTCATTCGGAGCATACCTGCCGCCAATAGTGCTCGTCATCAGTTCCCATCCTTTCATCCGATATTTCATGCGTTCACCACTGGCCGTCATGCCATAATTTTCCTGTGGAAGAAACCAGTGCACAGAGTACGTAAAATCTGTACCGAAATGATCTTTATCTGCTTTATTCTCGTCTGATTGGTTGCTGCTGAATCCGATCGTTTGTAATTCTGTGAATCCACCGTAATTCAGCAACATTACGTTCAGCTCTCTGGGGTGTACGTTTGTCACTCCAAATTCTAAAAGTATACCTGACCGGCTGCCCAGCTTATCTGAAAATCCATTATCCACCTTGATATCTGTCCGCCCATCCTCATTGCTTTGTGCGAGTACAGATGTAGCAGCAAAACACAACAATACTATCAGGGGCATCGAACGTACCATAACAGGAAGTTACGCTGATTATTTCTTCTTCACGAAATCGCGGATGAAATACCACATCGCGGCGAACACAGAAAACAGTGCGAGCGTCATGGTGTACACAGGAAATTTTTCAGTGAGCGGGTAGTGGACGTCGAGCCATCTTCCGGCAAAAGTTCCACCGCCGATAATCACAGCCATCACAGTGGCCATGCCGGCATACTTGCCTAAATCGTTAGGCTGTTTTTTCGGAGAGCTGGGCTTCTGGCTGCTCATGCTGAATGTCTTTCACCACACCACCCATGCTGCATGATCCGGAGAAATCTGCTCCCGGTTCAATCGCAAGTTTTCCTGTGATAATTTCTCCATTGATCTTGGCAGAATTCTTCAGCGAGAGTAATTCGATTACAGTAAGTTTTCCGCGGACATTTCCTGATACGTCAGCGTTCTGGCACGACACTTCACCGTCGATTGATCCAGTTGGGCCAACCACAAGTTTGCCACGCGTTTTCAAAGTGCCTTTGAGATTTCCGTCAATGCGGATATCGCCACCCGATACTACATCACCTTCAATGCTTGTTCCGGAACCAATGATGTTTACTGTTCCTGAATCAGGAGGGTTGTTGCGCATGGGAGCAGAGGATTTGTTGTTATTAAACATCTCGAAGTAGGTAAGTAATATAAGTCTTTGAGTAGGCGAGCGAAGATTCATCTGCTTACTTGGGAAGTAAAGTTAGGGATTGAATATCAAGGTGCAACGATTAGTTATTGACCGCTGTTAATATCTCACAGGTCGGTGGAGCGCGCTGATTTGTCACTTCGAGCCCTTCGACTACGCTCTGGATAAACTCCGTCGAGAAGTCGACAAACGGCTCAAGTTCTCTGCTGTTAAGTTCTCGACTGCGCTCGAACTGACAGCAGCCTACTTCTTGTTCAAAATATTATCGTCGAAGAACTTCTTATATCCCACAGTATCCTTGTTTTTAAGGAACACAGGGAAGTTCTGATTGGAAATCACCATTGCCTGGAACATGCCGGCACCGAGCCATGCGAAAATTTCCGGGTGACCTTTGAGGTTGGTGTAGTAAGCCATCGCTGCCGACTGATCGGCGAAATTCTTAACCATCACAGCCTGATGGGTAGCATCAATAACGACAGTTGATATCGTTAGACCTGCAGAACCATAATTCTGAGTATTGTAATCAGAAAGTACGGTTCTGAATTTATTGATGTCGCCGCCGCCACTCTGTACAACTACCATGTACTGGTAAGGTACTTTGTCATCAAGCTTGTAAGTGGTGTCTACTTTTTCAGTCTGATTAACACCAACAGGCGTTTTCGACTTGCGGATAAAGTCGAGCATAAGCTGAGCCTGCGGACGTATCGGATCTTTCGGGAAATTCTCAATGAGCTTTACGAGTGCAGTTTCCATCTGCGGAGTGCCTTGTGTTTTCCCCAGACTCAATGCGCGGATGTATGCAAACTTCGCAGCGTGTTCGTTTTTCGATCCGAAAACCGAATCTGCATAGTTGCTGCGCTCCACTACAATTGCATAATGGTTGCGCGTATATTCCATGTAGGTCGAATCGTAATACTCACGAACTTTTGCACGCTCAGCAAGAATATCGGATTCATGCGCAGGATTTTTGATCAGCTGACAGTAATCACTCTGCGGAAAATTATTGCAGATGAAATCACTCTCCTTCTGTTCATTCGTCTTGTCGCCCGTTTTCTGGTAAATGCGATACAGCTGGAAGTGTGATGCCAGCGCGTATTTGTGATTCGGGAAACGAGTTGCCAACGCATTGAACGCTTCAATCGACTTCGGCATGTTGTTCATCTGGTCCTTGTAAATATTTCCAAGGTTGTACAATGCATCCGCAATCGCCTCATTGGATTTGTCTATCGCCTCCTTGGTCATCGGCAGATCTTTCAGGTAATATTCCCGCGTCTGGTTGCTGGCAATTCCTCCTGAAGCTTTTTTAGCAGTGTCCTGCTTTTCCGGATCAACTTCCTCAATGAACTGTTCTTTATTCGCACGTCTCCAGTTGTCTTCGAGCTTGCGGTTGTTACCCCACTTCTTGTTGAATTCACCAACACCAAAACCAACTGTACTCGGGTTGTAGAAATACCATTGTCCCGCAGGAGCATTCTGGTTGCCTTGTGTACCACCATTGATGCCGAGCATATTGTTTCCGCCCTGCCCGCTGTTCATTTTCTCTTCGAGCTCTTTCTTCTTGCGCTCTTCTTCTTTCTTCGCCTCTTCGATTTTCTTATCGATGTAAGCATACAACGATGTAGTGTCGCCACCATACAGCGTTACAACCTTCCGAAGACTGTCTTCCGTTGAAACAATGTTCAGGTACTTCACAAGGCGCGCAAGATTCGCTTTCTTATCGTTGATCGTGTTGTAGTTCTTAAAGTCCTTCGGCAGGAACATCATGGTGCTGTCATAATAAGCACCCGCCTGCTTGTAATCCTGCGCTTCAAAGTTCAGATCACCAAGCGCGAGATAAGACAGCGCCTTCTGTTTGTTATTGCCCTGACTCATTGCAACCGAAAGCTTGTAATACTTCATTGCATTGGGTTTGCTGGTCGGCTGCTCCAACTGTGCAAGCGTGTAATAAATCTGATCCTGGTATTCTAAGTTTTTCTCGTCGAGCAACATTTTTTCAAGCTCGCGTTTCGACGCACTCTGATTAGTTGCCGTGCATGCACTTAATCTTGCGCGATTCAGTTTCGCATTGAAGAGCATTACGTATTCCGGATTCAGCTTGATGCACTCCGCAAAATAATCGGCCGCTCTTTTGCAATCAGGTTTTTGTTCGTACAGCTGTCCCAGGATATACATGTAACGTGCACGCGTCTTTTTCCCTTTGGTAAGCGGCAGTGCTTCTTCCAGGTACTTAATTGCATTCGGATAATTTCCGGTATGCATGTACAGGTCGGCGTATGTTGCTTTAATTTCTCCTTGTTGCGCATTGGTCAGCGACTTATCGCCGTTCACCACATCGAGGTGACTTTCCGCTGCCGTGTAATCGCCTAACTGAATTTCCGCGCGTGCTTTCCACATCATCGCAAGAGTAGCTGTCGGAGTGCCACGGTATTTATTAATGACATAATCGAAGATTTCGATTGAGCGAATAAATTCCGATTTGTAATAGTGTGCCTGACCTATGATGAGCCAATTTTCGTCGATCCATTTTACAGCACCGGCAATCTCTTCGCCCGATTTTTTCGTGATCGCGTGACGCTCTATCACCATCGTCGATTTCTTGATCGCTTTCTCGAGATCGGAATAACAACCTTTTGTTTCAGGCGTATTCGGAATGCGGAAAATCGGAAGGATCTGCGTGTAATCGTCGACGTATGTTTTCTCCACTTTATCAGCCGCATCCTTCATGCTTTCCTTCGCGTAGAAGTAGCCATTGTAGCGTGAGGTCAGATTGTGGTAGCCGCGTGTCAGCCACGTGTTCTTCGTAGTAGAACATGCTCCTGCCAATACAATGCAGAAGATTGCCAGAACGACGCGATATGATCGGATTTTATGCTTCACAGGATCCAAAATGCCGGGGCATTGCTTTCAAAAACCACACGCTCAATCCTTCGACAAAGCTCAGGACAGGTGCGGGAGGACAAAAATAGTGTATTCTCTGTACCGAAAGACGGGGTTTTTGCCCGCAGGTTGCCTGAAAACGGCGTTTAATCCGATATTTGTCTGCCTGCTATAAATCATGAGCCCAACAACGAAGAAAAAGTCGTGGAAAGACCGTCTCCGCATCCGTTACCGGATGGTGGTGATGGACGACTCGTCTTTTGAGGAAAAGGCTTCGGTTACGCTTACTCCGCTGGGAATTGTGGTGGCCGCATCTGCGATTACGATTGTCATGACCATTTTGGTAATCAGTCTCGTCGCGTTTACGCCTTTACGCGTGTATATCCCTGGTTATGGAGACCAGAATATGCAGGATTCTTTGATCGCGATGAATGAGAAAACAGATTCGCT
>CAYUTR010000038.1:0-13691 GCA_964447465.1 uncultured Chryseobacterium sp. | reverse complement strand
GAGACCAGAATATGCAGGATTCTTTGATCGCGATGAATGAGAAAACAGATTCGCTTATCGCAGAAACGCAGGCGCGTCAGTTGTACCTCGACAACATCATGAATATTCTTCGTGGAAACGATACGGCGGTGAATATTCAGAATCCGACAGACACAACGGGCAATTACGACAGTCTCGATTTCAGCCGATCAAAGGAGGATGATGCTTTGCGCGATGAGATTGAAACCGGAGATGAATACTCGCTTGCGATTGGCGTAACGAAACGTAACGGCATTAGCGGGTATTTCTTTTTTGCGCCGGTGAAAGGATTGATCACAAGTTCGTTCAACCTCGCAGAAGAACATTTCGGATGTGATGTTGCATCCGATGAAAACGAATCGGTGAAAGCAACACTCGACGGAACAATTATTTCTGCAGGATGGAATCCGCAAGACGGATATGTTATCCAGGTGCAGCACGGAAATAATCTCATCTCGGTTTACAAACACAACGCCGCTCTTCTCAAGAAAACCGGACAATTTGTAAAAGCCGGAGAGCCGATTGCGATCATTGGTAATTCCGGAGAACATTCTACCGGTCCGCATTTGCATTTTGAGATCTGGTACAATGGCGCGCCAGTGGATCCGCAGGAGTATGTTGTTTTCCAATAACCGTTTCCTGTTTCGTGAGACCCACGATTGAGGCAGTCAATCAACCGCAAAGACCAAGACGCAAAGGACGCGCAAATAATAATCTGCGCTCAATCTGCGAAATCTGCGGCAAAATAAAAAGCAACGATCTTGTTCATCAGTATCCAAGTCAACCACGATGTTATCTTTGACGCGTGAACGACCAAGCAAAAAAACTCGCCATTCTCGGTTCAACCGGCTCTATCGGTACGCAAGCGCTTGAAGTAGTTGCTGCGCATCCCGATGAATTTGTAGTGGAAGTTCTCGCTGCAGGAAATAATGCTGATCTGCTGATTGAACAAGCGCTGAAGTTCAAACCGAATGTTGTTGTGATCAATGATGTGGCGCATCTCGCGAAAGTGAAAGATGCGTTGCTCGATGAAGGCATCAAAGTTTACGGAGGAGACGATGCGTTGGCTGATGTTGTGCAGATGGAATCCATCGATCTTGTACTTGCAGCGATTGTTGGTTATGCCGGATTACGTTCAACACTTTCGGCGATCAAAGCAGGAAAGCAAATTGCACTGGCGAATAAAGAAACACTTGTTGTCGCGGGAGAACTCGTCACAAAAACGGCAAGAGAAAAAGCAGTGAATCTGTATCCGGTGGATTCGGAACACTCCGCAATATTTCAATGTCTCGCGGGAGAGTTTCACAATCCGGTGGAGAAAATTTATCTCACGGCATCGGGCGGACCGTTCAGAGGAAAAACGCGGGAGCAACTTGCAGCGGTTACGAAGATCGAAGCACTCAAACATCCGAACTGGACGATGGGTGCGAAAGTCACAATCGATTCGGCAACGCTGATGAATAAAGGGTTGGAAGTGATTGAAGCGAAATGGCTTTTTTCACTGAAGCCGGAACAGATTGATGTAATCGTTCACCCGCAAAGTATTGTTCACAGCATCGTGCAGTTCGGCGACGGATCCATGAAAGCGCAAATGGGATTGCCCGACATGAAATTGCCGATTCAATATGCAATGGGTTATCCCAAGCGACTGAAATCTGATTTCCCGCGATTCGATTTTCTGAAATATCCTTCGCTCACGTTTGAGCCTGCCGATAGAAAAACATTCTCGTGTCTTGACCTTGCGTACTCCGCGATGAAACGTGGCGGAAATCTTCCCTGCGTAATGAATGCCGCGAACGAAATTGCGGTGGAAGCATTTCTCAATGGTAAAATCGGGTTCCTGCAGATTGCAGAGGTAATCGAGAAAACCATGGCGAAAGCGATTTTCATTGCTGCGCCTTCGTATGATGATTATATACGGACGGATAAAGAGGCGAGAAGGCAGGCGGGGGCATACCTCTGAGATCAGAGTATTTCTTCTGCTCCGCGCGCTGAAGCGCACGGCGATCATCTTTCAGATTTATATATAAAGCGCACGGGCTTGGCTGAAATATATATCCCGGAACAAGCCCGTGCATTTTAGTTTAATAGATTAAGAAAGATCGCTGCTTGGCTTTATCCCGATAGCTATCGGGAAGCGGAGCCAGAATCCTCGCCTCCGAACGGATAGAATGCGAAGCCTCCTTAACAGTAATTCACTTTTCACTGTTTATGACTGCCTACCGCCTACTGACGAACTGCCAACTGAATAGCTATCTTTGGCGCCTAAGTAACCAAACCGAGCTGTGGTAAAATTCACCCTCTTCTTTTTAAGTCTTTCATTCCTGATCATTCTGCATGAATTCGGGCATTATATAACCGCGCGCTGGTTCAAAATGCGGGTGGATAAATTCTACCTCTTTTTCGACTTCCTGTTTCCTTTCGGGAACATCATGAAGTTTTCTCTTTTCAAAAAGAAAATCGGAAAAACCGAATACGGTCTTGGCTGGTTTCCATTTGGTGGTTACGTTGATATTGCCGGCATGATGGCCGATCCGGAAAAGCCGGATGAGGTTCCGCAACCCGATGAATTCCGCTCAAAGAAACCCTGGCAACGACTTATTGTTCTTGCCGGTGGCATTACGGTGAATTTCCTTCTGGGAATTATCATTTACAGTATGATGTCTTTCGCGTGGGGCGAGGATTATATCAAAACGAGCGATACGAAATACGGAGTTGCTGTTGACTCAATTCTTATTGACGCGGGCTTGCGTGATGGCGATAAGATTATATCTGTAGACAGCAAGCCGATTGAAAACATCCGCATGGTTGGACTGACCATTATTTTGGATGAATCCAGAACAGTGCAGGTCGATCGCAACGGACAAATACTCGACATTCAACTTCCGGAAGGATTAGATGACAAATTCATTGCTTCTGAAGCCAAGTTTGCTGTGGATGCGCAGTTTCCATTCGTTATTGACAGCCTTTTGCCCGACATGGCCGCGATTAAAGCGGGATTCCAGAAGGGAGATAGTCTGATTTCGCTCAATGGCGATACGTTGCTTTATTTCCAGCAATTTGTAAAAAAGCTGCAGGGCTATAAGAATAAGTCCGTGACTTTTGGATTCTACCGCAATGGACAATGGATGGATCTTGCTGTAATTCCAAACGAGCTCGCACAAATTGGAGTTCAACCGAAAGCTTCCGCAAAATACCTGAAGGTTACGACTAAGGAGTATGGCTTCTTTGAGTCATGGGGTCGCGGTTGGGAACGGACGATTGACCAGCTCAGCAATTACGTAAAGCAACTGCGTTTCCTGTTTTCAAAAGCGGGCGCATCTAAAGTGGGCGGATTTGCAAGTATTGCAAGTATTTTCCCTCAGGAATGGGATTGGGAAGCTTTCTGGGGCACCACCGCAATGTTGTCTATCATTCTTGCGTTTATGAATTTACTGCCGATTCCAGTGCTGGATGGTGGATATATTCTGTTCGTACTGTGGGAAATGGTCACAGGCAAGAAAGTTGGCGACAAGTTCATGCAACGCGCACTTACAATTGGCATGTATCTTGTTTTAGCATTGTTAATACTCGCGAACGGGAATGACATTTATCGCTTCCTGATAAAGTAACTGAATAGTTAACGCCGCTGAATATGCGCAACTATCTTTTGATTTTTTCCTGCTTCATTGCTGGTGCAACGTTTGCGCAATCTTCCACGCGTGCCGACTCTGCAGCGGACACACTCACGTATGGTGTGAACGGAAAAACAAATGTGCTGATCGTTCCATGGGCACCGAAAATGTTCAACGGAAGTTCAGACGTAACGCGCGACATCAGCACCAACACCGGTGAGAATTACAACACCATCCAGGAAGCATTTCGTAAAGGAATGTGTGAGCAGATGAAGAAATCATTCTCGACAAACTACAATGCTACTTCGCTTCTCGACGACACGTTGAAAATGAAAGTAGATCTGATGTACACGTATAATGTTACAACTACAGAATATATTGCGCTTACGTCTGCGTTGAATCCCGATCCTGCCTCGAAGAAGGATGTGAAGAATGCAGGAACGACTTCCACCACCGGAATTAAAAACGGACAGATCCAGGTTGAGCAGCAGGAAGGCGAAAAATTCATGAACACGGTTGTGCTTAGCCCGAACCTGTTGCCGCACCTCCGTAAAATTTATCACTGCGAGTATGTGATCTTTCTGAATCAGATGGATATGCAGAATGATCTGGGAACCGATCCATACAACACAACCGGTAACACCGATTACAAACGAAGTGCGGCATTACACTGGACCATCTTCAATACAAAAACCGGCAAGCGCGTTGCTATGGGGAAGAACAAAGCTTTATTCTCCAACACGCTGAAGACAACGAAGAAAATTATGGATGCTGCGTTCGGAACGGTTTCGAAAGCGGTGTATGATAAGTTTGTTACCGGCATTACTCCCAAGAAATAGATTGAGGCGAACGCTGCGCGAGCTTGACACGGCGAACGGCGTAAATTTTTCTGATCAACAAGATCGCGGCTGACATCCATAACCCACGCGTCACGGCGCTTACCTTCTCACCATTTGAAACAACAACTAAGTAACAAGATCGCTTTAGCGATCCGCCGTGACGCGTGGGTATTTTTTTTAGAAAACAACGGGCTCCGCTTCGCCGTGCCGCCGTGTAAAAGCGCCGCAGGCAGCCGGTATCTCAAAAAGTAAAGTCCGGAACAACTCCTCGTCCCGGACTTCTGACAAACTAAAATGCAGGGGTTATTACTGCTGTTTCACGAGCCTGCTTCTTACGGTTCCTTCCTGGGTTAGCGCTTCCAGAATATAACATCCCTCCGGCAATTCACTGATATTGACTTCTGCTGCTGTTGTGTTGTAAGCATTCGTGCTGATCAATCGTCCGTCGAGATCGTAAATGTTTACTTGTGAAATTGTTGACGTTGATTGAACAGTGAGGTGATCGTTCGCGGGATTGGGGAAGACGTTCACAGTTGCAATCGCCGTCGAATTCTCAATTGTCGTTGGAAGGATTGTGATCGTAATTACATCTGTATGCGTACAACCTTGTCCGTTGTCGATTGTGAGTGTATACGTTGTTGTGTTATACACTGCAACCGTATTCGTGTTTGGTTCGAAAGGTTGCCACATGTAATCCGCATAACCAGCGGGTGCGGTAAGAATGTAAGGTGTTGACATGGTTGTAACATCCGGCCCCAATGAGAATGTGAATGAACCTCCGAAGTCGATGAGCGTGGTATCGCGCAGAATACAACCATGCGCATTTTGTGCTTCAACAACGAGGTAAGGATCATATCCGTTATCCATAACCGTGTAATCAAAATCATTGTTGTTATTCATTTCCTGCCACTGATCATCATACTCCCACCATTCGAAGACATTGTAGCCTGCACCTGAAATTTCGAAATAAGCTGTACTGTTGCAGGTGATAGTTGTGTCCGGCAACGGATTTGCAGGAAGCGTTCCATCACCCACATATTGCTGATCATTGATTGTGCATCCTGTTGAATGATCGATCACATAGAGTGTAAAATTGCCCGGTGCGGTCACTGTAATCGCGTTGGTCGTATCTCCTGTACTCCAGAGAATATCATAGATACCATAGTCAACCGCAGGAATAGAAATTGTTTGCGGGAATGAACAGCGCCAGATTGTATCGCTCAGATTGTATACTAATGAATTCGCCAACATGAAATAGATCGTGTCGCCAACCGACTGACAAAATTGTGCATTCATTATCGTTGGAATTGCTGCGTAGAGATTTCCTGGAGTCAGGAGCGCAACCGGAAGGTCAAGCGTATCGTCGTCGTTCCAGTTGAACCAGTTGCTGTTCACGATATCACCAATTTCCCAGTGATCAACTTGTCCATTGAAACCGGCAAGATAAATATCGGCAGAACCAGTTCCCGGACAGATATTGATTACACCATTGGCATTAGGAGTTCCTGCTGTCGATGCTGCGCTGTCGTATGATGCAGGACCTTCTGCATAAATGCTCACGAGAACCGTGTCAGTTCCGCAAACTGAATTGATAATTGCTGTGTACTGGAAAAATCCTGTATCGGGTAATGTGTAGCTGATCCATGATCCGCTTCCTATGAACGCGTTTGATGGAAAAGAATACCAGTTTACTGTTCCCGGATTGATCAGCGAATCGTAGTGCAGATACACTCCGAGTGTTGAGCAGAAACTAAAGTCTGGTGAAAGATGCGCATACGTTGCAGGTGGATTTGGTGCAATGTTTACCCACACTTCGTCGGTTGCAAAACAGCCTGCTTGATTGTCGACTGTTACAGATAAACTTCCTCCATAACCGTTAGTGATTGTTGTGGTTTGCGTCTGATCGCCATTTGACCAGATATAGTTTTGGTGTCCTGCGCCAGCATCAAATGTTACAGAAGTGCAACTCTGAACGGAATCAGGTCCGGCGATGTTTACGACAGGTGTCGGAGCGAATGTGATCAGCATTTCCATGAATGGTCCATCGAAACAACCACCTGCTGTGTTCTGAATGAAAATGTTCGTGTCTTGTGTGAAGCCATTCAATTGCAGCCAATAATCATTGCCTGTATGAACCGGCGCTGCGGATGAATCAGTGTACCATGTAATGTCGCCGTACGGTGTCGATGCAAAAAGCTGAACGGAATCTGCGTAGCATATGAACGGAAAAGGATCGAAGCTGGCGAAGTTGTAATTACCGCACTGCATAATCACCTTGTAATCTTCCGTTTCACCTTCCCCATTCCAGTTGAAGCATGCATCGTCGTTTCCGCCACCCCATGCCAATGCAAACTGAAGCTTCATGATGCGCATGTGCACAGTGTCAGCGATCGCGTCCCATGGGACATCAACGAAAGTGGTGTGCGACGAAGCACTCGTGTTCGTCCAATATGCAATGAGTTCGTTGCTTGTATAGAGACTGTCATTGTTGTAGTCAATCCACGCAGCCTGGTTAAATGCACCGGCAGTTGAACCATCGACTGAGAATTGAAACTGTTGTCCCTGGGAGAGTTGAATGTACTGTGTCGGAAACGATTGATAACTGTTGCCGCTTGACTGTGCACCGGTGTTGGTAGTTACCGCAATTGCATCTATGCTTAGGTCATTGATGTAGCAGAGACCAGATCCCTGATCCACAAGTGGAACATCGTAAACATGGCATTGCGAATGCAGCCCTACGCTAAGGAGTAATACTGCAATGATTGAGTGAAGAGTTTTCATAGGAGTTTTAGTTTGTCAGATCAAAACTACCACTGCTGGTTTGCGCATGAAATCCTGTAAATAGGGATTTGCGGTTGTCAGTTCGAGCGCAGTCGAGAACTAAACAACCGCGAATTCCCGAAAATCGTCGACTTCTCGACGGAGTTTATCCAGAGCGAAGTCGAAGGGCTCGAAGTGACATTTTTCGACGATTCTGCCCCTTTTGACTGACGAAACGTGGAGACTACGCGGTTGTATTTGCCTACCTTTGTTTTCCCCAAATTTTAAAGCATGACAACAGTAACCACAGATCAATTCGGAATCGCGAAAGCGCTGAAGCAACTCGGAATTTCTGAGAGCAATTATGGTGCTTCAACCGGAACCATTCACTGGAACACGAAAGGCAAGAAAGTAGATTCATATTCTCCGGCCGACGGACAATTTATCGGCAGTACAAATCAGGCAGGTGATGAAGATTACCAACGCGTGATGAAAGCTGCGGAAGAAGCGTTCACGACGTGGAGAATGATGCCGGCTCCGAAACGCGGAGAAGTTGTTCGTCAGATCGGCGACAAGCTTCGCGAATACAAACATCCGTTGGGTCAACTCGTTTCTTACGAAATGGGAAAATCTTTGCAGGAAGGTTTGGGCGAAGTGCAGGAGATGATCGACATCTGTGATTTCGCAGTTGGACTTTCACGTCAGCTGTACGGATTGACAATGCACTCTGAACGTCCGAAACACCGGATGTACGAACAATATCATCCGCTTGGAATTGTAGGAATTATTTCTGCTTTCAATTTCCCGGTTGCAGTGTGGGCGTGGAATGCAGCACTTGCATGGGTGTGCGGAGATGTTTGCGTTTGGAAACCATCTTCAAAAACTCCGTTGTGCGCAATCGCATGTCAGAATATTATTTCATCAGTGCTGAAGGACAATAATGTTCCGGAAGGTGTTTCTTGTTTGCTCATCGGAAATCCGGTTGGCGACATGATGAACAACGACGGTCGCATGCCGTTGATTTCTTTCACAGGATCAACGCGCATTGGAAGAATTGTTGCAGGAGCTACAGCGCAACGCTTCGGAAGAACCATTCTTGAACTCGGCGGAAACAATGCAATCATCGTTTCAGAACATGCCGATCTGAGCATGGTGCTCGTTGGTGCAGTATTCGGTGCAGTAGGAACAGCAGGACAGCGCTGTACATCAACACGTCGCTTGATCGTTCACGAAAGCATTTACGACAAAACAATTTCTGTTCTGAAGAATGCATACAATCAATTGAGCATTGGCAATCCATTGGATTCAAAGAATCACGTTGGACCATTGATCGATGTGAAAGCAACGGAAGATTATCTCAATGCAATTGAACGGGCGAAGAAAGAAGGCGGAAAAGTAATTGTAGAAGGTGGCGTTCTTTCCGGCGCGGGTTACGAAAGCGGTTGCTACGTGAAGCCTTGCATCATCGAAGCGAAGAATGAATACCACATCGTACAGGAGGAAACATTTGCTCCAATTTTGTACGTGATGAAATACAAAACCATTGATGAAGCGATTGCGATGCAGAACGGTGTTCCGCAAGGATTGTCTTCATCGATCTTCACCAACAGCATGCGTGAAATGGAACAGTTCCTTTCGCACGAAGGATCTGATTGCGGAATTGCAAACGTGAACATCGGCACATCAGGTGCGGAGATAGGCGGTGCATTCGGGGGAGAAAAAGAAACAGGTGGCGGACGTGAGTCGGGATCTGATGCGTGGAAAGTGTACATGCGCAGACAGACGAACACGATTAACTATTCTACTAGTTTGCCATTGGCTCAAGGAATCAAATTCGACCTTTAACTTCTTACCACAGCGGCGCGGCGGCTCAGAGAATATTTTGGCAAAGACCATGGAGAATTACTCTATGGTTTTTGTGTTTAGTGTAACTTTGAAATTATGAGAGTCACCCGCTGTTTTCTATTCGTGGCATTTCTTCTGGGTACCGCACTGCAGGCGCAATACAATGTGCTTCGCGATGGGCAATGGCGTGGCCTGCTCCAGCTGAATGATTCAACGGAACTTCCGTTTACGTTTGTAGTTAGTTCGGGTGATTACAGCCGGGGGATGGTCTACACCTTGACCATTGTGAATGGCAGTGAGAGGATAGTTATCGATGATAAACGCACCACTAAGGACTCGGTTTTTTGGACGATGCCAGTGTTCAACACAAAGTTTCGTTGTAAACGTGTAAGCGATACAACATTATCAGGAGAATGGAATAACACCGCAGCAGGAAAACCCTATGTGCTGAAGTTCCGGGCTGTATACGGACAGCCGCGCATAATTTCAGATTTCAGAAGCAGGTTTATAAGCGATTTCAGAGGGCAGTGGGAATGTACTTTTTCTCCTGAATCGAAAAATCCTTCCAAGGCTATTGGATTGTTTGAATTAGACGACAGCGTGGGAATTTACACCGGTACTTTTGCCACCGAGTTCGGTGATTATCGGTTTCTTGAAGGTGGATACACAGACAGCAACAAGATCATGTTGTCGATTTTCGACGGACAGTTCGCTATGCTTTTCACTGCTGAATATATTGGCGATACAATACAGGGAAAATATTGGTCAGGAAAGTATTACTACGAAACATGGATAGCAAAACGCAATTGGATGTTCCAGCTCCGCGATCCTGATAAACTCACCTGGGCCAAGGATTCAACCGATGTTGATTTCACATTCAACGATCTTAACGGAAAGCCAGTTTCACTTTCCGATTATAGAGGAAAAGTTGTCATCGTGCAAATCATGGGAACATGGTGTCCGAATTGCCTGGATGAAACCGCGTGGATGCAGGAGACCTATCAAAAATACAATTCCCAGGGACTTGAAATTATCGGACTCTCTTATGAGCGCAAAGGTGATACCGCAACGCAAAATGCTGCGATCAGAAGAATACGCGATCGTTACGGAGTTACATATCCATTGCTGAATACCGGGAAGAGTGGCAAAGATTCAGCATCTGCAAGTTTGCCTTTTGTCAGCGGAATATTCTGTTTTCCAACAAGCATTTATATTGACAAAAACGGAAACGTGCGACGAATTCACAGCGGGTACAATGGTCCGGCGACAGGCGCATATTACCAACGCGATTCGGAAGAGGCATTGCGTTTTATTCAGCAGCTTCTCGCAGAAAAACCAAAGAAGTAATGCTGCACCGTTATTTTTTAAAGCTTTCTTATCACGGTGCCGAATTTTCCGGGTGGCAGTTTCAACCGAATGCGCCTTCCGTTCAGGAATCGCTGGAGAAAACATTAAGTGCTATTCTTCACGAGAAAATTACGGTTGTTGGTTGCGGACGAACCGATGCAGGTGTACACGCTTCCGAATACTTCGCGCACATTGATGCAACGCGCAATGATTTGCATTCGGATGAGCAATTTATTTTTCGTCTCAACAAATCGCTGCCAAACTCAATTGCTATTCACGCAATTCATTCTATGCCGGAAAATGCGCACGCGCGATTTTCTGCGATGTCGAGAAGTTACACGTACGTTATCACGCGAAAGAAAAATGCAATTCATAACGGACTCGCCTGGGAAGTTCATGAACCGCTCAATATCGCACTGATGAACGAAGCGGCGCAAATTATTCTGCAGCACGACGATTTTATTTCCTTCAGCAAAACCGGCGGAACGATGAAGACTTCGATTTGTCGCATCTCGGAATCGCAGTGGAAAGAAGAAGACGAAAAATTAATTTACACGATTACGTCAAACCGTTTTCTCCGCAACATGGTGCGAATGATAGTAGGAACGCTCGTAGAAGTTGGTAAAGGCAAGATGCAACCGCAACACGTGAAGGAACTGCTCGATGCGAAGAAACAAGCTGCGGTATTGTATATCGCACCTGCAAATGGCTTATTTCTCAGTAATGTGAGCTATCCAGCTGATTTGTCGTTGAATAGAGCGTGATTCTGTGAGCCAAATTCAGTAAATTGCTGCTTCAATTACACCACCTTATGAAAAAACTCTTACTCGTGGCTGTTGCAAGTCTTGCTGCACTCACCGCATCAGCGCAATGCACAACGACAAACGCAACCGGCTGTCAATGCGATTCTGCATCACAAATGGATTGCGATCTGCTTCCGGATATTACTATTTCGTGGCAAGCGCTTACCGGTACCGGCACAACGGAATATTCTCAGACCAGCACCGACCAGACTTATAGTCAAGGTCCGAATGCAGGACGTTTGCGTGTAACCGGTTCAACACCTAACATCGGATTTGGTCCGCTCACAGTGCGCGGTGTTGATTCGCTTGGTTATCGCTGGTTCATTTGCGGAACAGATACGTTCAGCATTTTCGATCCGGGCTCTACAATCACATTCACTTGTCCGAATGGAGATCCGAATCCGCATCAGTTGCTTTTCCAACGCGTTTTCCACAAAGACACTGCAACGATGAATTATTATATGCGTCCTGCAGGAACAATGACTTATCATCCATCGCACGGTCACAATCACGTTGATGAATGGGGTATTTTCACTTTACGGATTGACAACGGAGATCCGAATCCACTCAACTGGCCGATTGTAGGTCAGGGACAAAAAATGGGATTCTGTCTGATGGATTATGGTCAGTGCGGAGGTTCATCTTATATCGGTCACTGCCGCGATGACAATACCGTGTACAACCAGGGCAACACACTGCTCAATGCCGACTTCCCGAATTTCAATCTTGGTGGTGGTGCTTATGGATGCTCACAATTTGAACAGGGAATTTCTTCAGGTTGGACCGACGTTTACGGAAAACATCTTGATGGAATGTGGATCAACATTCCACCGGGAACGTGTAATGGTAATTACTACATCGTTGTAGAGATTGATGGAAATGAACACTTCCTTGAATCCGATGAAACGAACAACTGGACAGCAGTTCCGATTACACTTACACTGCAGAACACATCAAATCCGATCATTGAGATCACAGCCGATCGGAATCCGGTAATCTGCGACAATGAAACGATTACGCTTACTGCAACTGCAGGAAGTTCATTCGCGTGGAGTACAGGAGCGACGACGCAAGCAATCACGGTTTCAGCAACTGGAGTGTACACATGTACCGTGACTACATTCTGCGGAACATCTACTGCAACATTTGAAGTGTATTCTACGTCATCAGCTGTACCAACTGTAATGGGAGATACGGCATGTGCAAACACATCTGCAACACTCACTGCAGCAGGAAGTGGAACAATTCAGTGGCGTGATGGTCTTGGGCAGGTTGTAGGAGCCGGTAACACATTTATCACTCCGGTACTCGCATCTACTACTACGTATTACGCGGAGAATGTTCAGTCGCACAACGACACCACTTTTGCAACACCATATACTACCAATATGGGTTCAGGTGGGTTTGTTACATCAGCGCAGTACCTCACGTTTACAGTTTATTCGCAGATGACTTTGCTGAGTGTTCTGGTTGATGCAAATACAGCAGGCAACAAAACAATTCAGCTTCAGGATTCAACAGGAGCAATGATGCAGACCACTACGGTGAGTGTTCCAACAGGCGAAAGCCGCGTAGCGCTCAATTGGTCTGTTGCTCCGGGGAAATATCGCCTTGCAGGAACCGGAACAACTGATTTGTTCCGCAATAATGGCGGCGTAAACTATCCGTTCTCACTACCGGGTGTTCTTGACATCACCGGTTCATCAGGTGGCGCAGCATACTATTATTTTTTCTACGATTGGGAAGTTGCAACGAGCAACGAAACGTGCACGAGCACACAGGTTCCTGTCATTGCATTCATTGATCCATGTCTTGGTATTGCAGGCAATCCTGCGTTCCAATCTTCAATCAATCTGCTGCCGAATCCAAACGACGGATCTTTTGTTCTGAAGTTTAATGCGTTCAGCAAAGGAGATGTTGTAGTAAACATTACGGATGTAACAGGACGTATTGTTTACACAGATGTAGTTCAGAACGCACAAGGAGAAGTCAACCACGCAATGGATTTGTCATTCCTCTCGAAGGGCGTGTATTTTGTGAACGTTGGTTACGAAGGAACAACTTACTCGAACAAGATGATCGTACAGTAATCATGTACGGTCGCTTTATAAAATTGATTCCTGTTCTCCTGTTGCTCTTTTGCAACGGGAGAACTTTTTTACAGGCACAGACCACCTGGACGATTTACAATACAGTGAATAGTCCGATCCCGGACAACAACATCCGTGTAATAGCAATCGATCGTTTGCACAGAAAATGGATCGGAACAGAAGGCGCGGGATTAACTGTATACAATGACACGACGTGGACGACTTACACGACTGCAAATTCGGGGCTACCTGATAATTTTATTAAAGCGCTGTTTGTTGATTTTCAAAATCGCATCTGGATCGGAACAGTTACTGGTGGCGTAACGTTGTTCGATGGTGTAACATGGCAATCGTGGAATACAGGAAATTCTGGTT